>JBBQCQ010000296.1:0-5606 GCA_038318835.1 Gemmatales bacterium
CGGGCAAGACCTACGCCGCGTACTTCGGGGCCGTCCTCGAATCGCTCGCCGAAGTGCCAACCCCGACCGCGCCGCCCCTTCGCGTGCTGTGGATAACGCCGTTACGGGCCTTGTCGAGTGACACCGCCCTGTCACTCGAAGCCCCGCTCGCGTCGCTCGGGTTGAACTGGACCGTCGGTGCCCGCACCGGCGACACCTCATCGGCGGCCCGTGCCCGCCAGCGGAAACGCCTGCCGACTGTCTTCGTGACAACGCCGGAGAGCCTCACGCTTCTGCTCACGCACGCGGACGCACGCGAAAAGTTCGCGGACCTGCGGGCCGTCGTCGTGGACGAGTGGCACGAACTCCTCGGCTCGAAGCGGGGCGTGCTGACGGAACTCGCCCTCGCGCGGCTGCGGTCGTTTCAGCCGGCCCTCCGCGTATGGGGTTTGTCCGCGACGCTCGGCAACCTCGACGCCGCCCAGGAATCGCTGCTCGGCGTCGGCCGCGTGGGGCGGATCGTCCGCGGCCACGTGCCGAAGCCGATCGTGGTGGACAGCGTCCTTCCGCCGCGGGTCGAGCGGTTCCCCTGGGCCGGCCACCTGGGGTTGAGCCTGTTGCCACAGGTGGTGGCCGCGGTCGAGGAATCGCGGTCGGCCCTGATCTTCACGAACACGCGGTCCCACTGCGAGACGTGGTACCAGGCGATCCTGGCCGCCCGCCCCGACTGGGCCGGCCGCATGGCCCTCCACCACGGCTCGCTCGACCGCACGGCCCGCGACTGGGTGGAAGACCAACTCCGCGAGGGCACGCTCCGGTGCGTCGTCTGCACGTCCAGCCTCGACCTCGGCGTGGACTTCACACCGGTGGACCGCGTGTTCCAGGTGGGCAGTCCGAAGGGCGTGGCCCGCCTCCTCCAGCGGGCCGGGCGGAGTGGCCACCAGCCCGGCACGCCGAGCCGTGTGACGTGCGTGCCGACGAACGTGCTCGAACTTGCCGAGGTCGCGGCCGCCCGCACCGCCATCGCCGCCGGCGAGGTCGAAGGCCGCGACCCCGTCGAGAAGCCGCTCGACCTGCTGGCGCAGCACCTCGTCAGTTCCGCCCTCGCCGGCGGGTTCCGGTCCGCGGACCTGCTCGCCGAGGTCCGCACGACGCGGGCGTACCGGCACCTGACGGACGACGAATGGGCGTGGACGCTCGACTTCGTCACCCGCGGTGGCGAGGCCCTGCGAGCGTACCCCGACTACCGGCGGGTCGAGACCGACGGCGACCGCTACGCCGTGACCGATGCGAAAATCGCCCGCCGGCACCGGATGTCCGTCGGCACCATCACCGGCGATGCCAGCGTCGAAGTTCGCTTCCTCCGCGGCGGGCGGTTGGGCACCGTCGAGGAATCGTTCGCCGCGCGGTTGAAATCGGGGGACCGCTTCCCGTTCGCGGGCCGCACGCTGGAGTTCGTTCGCCTGTACCAGATGACCGTGTGGGTGCGGCGAACCACGCGGCCGGCCACGACCGTGCCGCGGTGGTCCGGCGGGAGACTGCCGCTGTCGGGCACGCTCGCCGCCGCCCTCCGCCGGCAGTTGGCCGGGCCGCCCCGCGAACCCGAAATGATCGCCCTGCGGCCGGTGCTGGACGTGCAAGCACAGTGGTCGCGCGTGCCTCGCGAGGACGAGTTCCTCGTCGAAGGGCTGACGACGCGGGCCGGCCACCATCTCTTCCTCTACCCGTTCGAGGGCCGCCTCGTTCACGAAGGGCTGGCCGCCCTCGCGGCCTACCGCCTGTCGCGCCGCCGGCCACAGACGTTCACCCTCGCAGCCAACGACTACGGCTTCGAACTCGCGTCTCCCGACCTGATCGAGATCGATGTGCCAGGACTGCGGGAACTCTTGTCCCGCGATGGTCTGGCGGAAGACGTGCTGGAGTCGTTGAACGCGGGCGAACTCGCGAAGCGACAGTTCCGCGAGGTCGCCCGCGTGGCCGGGCTGGTTTCGCCGGGCTTGCCACACCCCGGCCGTTCGGCCAAGCAGATGCAGGCGTCGAGCGGCCTGTTTTACGATGTGTTCCGCGAGTACGACCCGGAGAACCTGCTACTGGTCCAGGCCCGCCGCGAAGTGTTGGAGCGGCAACTCGAATTCGACCGTCTCCGCCAAGCCATTGACCGCCTCGCCGCGAGTGAGGTCCTCATGGTCAATCTCTCGCATCCCTCGCCGCTGGCGTTCCCGCTGCTCGTGGACCGCATGCGGGAGGTGGTGTCGTCCGAGAAACTGGCCGACCGGGTGAAGCGGATGGCGGCCGCACTCGAACGGCGGGCTGGGGAGCCGACGGCATGAGCATCACGGTCGAACTTTGCGGCGAGGCGGTCGAACTGCGGCCCGACCGTTCCCTCTACTGGCCGCGGCGGCGGACGCTCATCGTGGCCGACCTGCACTTCGGGAAGGCCGACACCTTCCGGGCCGCGTCGATCCCCGTTCCCGGTGCGAACGACTCGACCCTCGCCCGCCTCGGTACGGCCCTGGATGCCACAGTCGCGGATTGCCTGATCGTCCTCGGCGATTTCTGGCACGCCCGGCCGGGGCGAACCGCGGGCGTCATTCAAGAACTGACCGACTGGCGGAACGCACGTCCCGAATTGCAGATCGAACTGGTGCGGGGCAACCACGACCGGGCCGGCGTGCCCCCCGCTGCGTGGGCCGACGGGTGGCGGTCGGACGACGTTCCCGACGGGCCGTTCGTCTATCGCCACCACCCGGAACCGTCGGCCGCGGGCTACGCCCTCGCCGGCCACCTGCACCCGGCATTCCGCCTCTTCGGGGCCGGCCGGCAAGTCCTGTCACTGCCGTGCTTCTGGCTCCGCCCGACGTTCGCCGTCCTCCCCGCCTTCGGCTCATTCACTGGCACAGCGAACGTCCGGCCGGATTCCGGAGACCGCATCTACGTGATCGCGGACGGCGAGGTCGTTCCCGTGCGGGAATGACCGGAGGTGCCCCGTTTGCACTGCTACCGCTCGGCCCCGACGCGGTCCCAGAAGCGGAGCTTCCGACAGGCGGTAACGAAAGTCGTGGCGTCCTGCTCGGTCTTCAGGAGCGTGAACCCGTCGTCGATGGCATCGGTCCCGACCGCCTTCTCGACGAGTGGGGTCGCGGCCGCGACGTGGGCGATGAACTTCCGGTGGGCCACTGCGTCGGCGACAAAATCCCTTGCGGCCGGCAGGGCGGCGAGTGCCTTCACGCCCGCTTCCGACGGCAGAAGTGCGACGGCGTCGAACAGTACCGACGGCCCGCCTTCCAGCTTTTCATCGGCCGCGTGGAACGCGCCGGCACTGTCCTGAACGCCCCCAACCTCGGGCGCGACGAGTTTCAACATCGCCCCCTCAGCCTCGACGGCCTTCTTCAACGCGGTCAGCGTTGCCGCGTCCACACCGTCGGTCACCAGCACGCCGACGGTCCGGCCGGCGAACGTCTTCGGGCCGTTCTGGATGATGCTCAGGGCCGGCGACGGCTTCAAGTCCTGGCGGATCGGCCGGGCGGCGATCGCGGCCGTGGGCATGTCCTTCAACCGCAGGCCTTTCGCCACGGTATCGGCCAGGCCGGTGTCGATGTTTAGTAGGTGCGACACCATCCGCGCGCGAATGGCCGGCGTCTGCACCTTGCTCAACTCGAACGTCAGGGCGTTGGCGATGTGCGTCTGTTCGAGCGGCGTCTGGCTGATGTAGAACTGGCGGGCCTGGCTGTAGTGGTCGGCGAACGTCCCCGACCGCACTCGCTGCTTCGGGCCGTCCACTTTTTCCGGGAAGGATTGATAGCCCGTTGGCACCTCACGCGGGCCGCCGGCCGGCCCCCAGGAGTTTGGCTCGTAGTTCGCCCGCCCCTTCGGGTTGTGCATCGCCATGTGCCCGTCCTGCTGGAAGTTCATCACCGGGCACTTCGGCGCGTTGATCGGGATGTGCGTGAAGTTCGGGCCGCCGAGCCGCTTGAGCTGCGTGTCCAGATACGAGAAGTTTCGCCCCTGCAAGAGTGGGTCGTTGGTGAAGTCGATTCCCGGCACGACGTTCTGCGTGCAGAACGCCACCTGTTCCGTCTCGGCGAAGAAGTTGTCCACCGTCCGGTTCAGCACCATCTTGCCGATCGGCCGCACCGGGATTTGCTCCTCGGGGATGAGCTTCGTCGCGTCGAGGATGTCGAACTCGAACTGATCGGCGAAGGCGTCGTCGAACAACTGCACGCCTAACTCCCACTCCGGGAAGTCGCCCATCTGAATCGCGTTCCACAGATCGCGCCGATGGTAGTCGGGGTCGGCCCCGTTGAGCTTCACCGCCTCGTTCCAGACAACGGACTGAAGCCCCTGCTTGGGCTTCCAGTGGAACTTCACGTAGGTCGATTTCCCCTCCGCTGTGACGAGGCGGAAGGTGTGAACGCCAAAGCCCTCCATGAAACGGAACGACCGCGGGATAGTGCGGTCGGACATGATCCACATGACCATGTGCATGGCTTCGGGCGACAGCGAGATGAAGTCCCAGAAGTTGTCGTGGGCCGTCTGCGCCTGTGGGAAGCCGCGGTCTGGCTCCGGCTTGGCGGCGTGGATCAGGTCTGGGAACTTCATCGCGTCCTGGATGAAGAAGACCGGGATGTTGTTGCCTACAAGGTCCCAATTCCCTTGCTTCGTATAGAACTTGACTGCGAACCCGCGAACGTCTCGGGCCAGGTCGGGCGACCCCTTGTTCCCGGCCACGGTCGAGAACCGAACAAAAATCGGTGTCTGTTCGCCGGCCCGCTGAAACAAGTCGGCCTGGGTCACGTCGGCGATCGGCTGGTAGTTCTCGAAATAGCCGTGAACCCCGAACCCGCGGGCGTGAACGACCCTCTCCGGG
Source organism: Gemmatales bacterium (assembly GCA_038318835.1). Taxonomy (GTDB): domain Bacteria; phylum Planctomycetota; class Planctomycetia; order Gemmatales; family Gemmataceae; genus Limnoglobus. The sequence goes on from JBBQCQ010000296.1 coordinate 4,847, forward strand.
ATACGTTCGTGGTCGAAGTGGAACATCTTCTCGCGGAAATGGAAGTCCTCCAGCACGGCCGGGCCGCGGGGGCCGATGCGGAGGGTGTTCTGGTCGTCGGCCACCGGGACGCCTTGCTGCGTGGTCAGAACTGGCACGCCGCCAACGGCCGTCTGGTGCGTTTCGCCGCCCGTTCCAGGATTAAGGTCATCGTTCTTGGAGGCTGGCGTCGGAGTCGTGGTGGGAGAGGGATTGCGTTTCGTGCCCATGAGATCGGCTTTCTCCTGTGTGAACGGGATGTGGCTGTGGGAAATGAAGGAGCAAAAAATGCGCCGGCGGCACCCGGATTGCCGAAGCTCCCGACTCCCGAATTGCCCCCGACGAATCCGACGAGACCGGTCCCATGGCAACCCACACGTCCGACCCGGAGGCGTATCAGTCGTTTTTTCATGAAGCGTTCCGACCTGATTTGTTTCGGATTCTCGACGCCCTCCCCATCCCACCGGGTGGGAACGTCCTTGATGTGCCGTGCGGCAACGGGTTTTATTGCGGCCACCTGGCTAAGCGTCTCGACCCATCTGGGCACTTGACCGCCGTTGACACGGACGCCGCGTGTCTCTACCAGACCCAACACGCTCTGAACTCGACTGATGCCGATTCTGTGACCGTCCGTGGTGCGGTAGCATGAGGGTTGCTGAAGCTCCCATGGCCCTCGCCCACGGACGGCCGCCATGATTCTACCACCCGAAGCACACGCGCTGGTCCAGGTTCTGGCCCTCCA
>JBBQCQ010000297.1:0-5604 GCA_038318835.1 Gemmatales bacterium
AACCGGGGCGATCCGTAATTCGATTTCGCCACCGTCCGGCAAGGCATCGCGGGCGTTCACGGCCAGGTTCAATAGTACGCGGGTGAACTGCGACCGCTCGGCCAGGACCGTGCCGACCGTCTTCGGACGGGCATAGCGTAGTGGGTGCCGACCGCCGAGGGCGGCCCGCAACACTGGCAGGAATTGGGCCGTCACCGCCGCCAGGTCGAGGACGGCCGGGGGGCGGTTGGCTGGCTGGGCGAACTCGGTCAACTCGTTCGCCAACTCGACGCCACGGCCCGCCGCGGACGTGATGCCGGCCAACAACTCGCGGGCATCCGCGGGCAGGTCGGTTCGATTGGCGAGGATTTCGCCGCCGGCCAGCACAATGCTGAGCAGGTTGCGGAAGTCGTGCGACAGGCCGGCGGCCATCTGTTCCAGCGCCTCGGCCTTCTCGACCATGGCCAATCGCGGGGCTTGCGTCCGTAGCGCGGCCCGGAGGTCGGCGACCTGAGCCGACTGGATGCGCAAGGCCAGGATGTCGGCCACCGACCCGGCGAAGTCGCGATCCTCGGTCGTCCATTCTCGCGGTGGTCCAACGTGTTCGTGACAGACCACGCCCACGATTTCCCCATCGATGAAGATGCCGGCATCGAGGATTGACGTGATGCCGAGGGGGTTGAGGTAGGCCGGCGCCAGCTCCGCCGTCCGCGGATCGGTGGCGGCGAGTTCGGCCGGCACGGCCTTGCGGTTTTGCAGGGACGAAAAATACGCCGGGAAGTCGGCCACCCGGAGGATCGCCCCGGCCGAGTGTTCGCGGGTGGCCCGCTCGTATAGGTTCGCACACCGCAGAGCCGACCGACCCTCGACGTACAGCCACACGCCGACGCGACTCACGCGGACGGCGTCGGCGGCCAGTTCGCACGCCTGGGCAAACACCTCGGCCAGGCGCATCTCGACCGGCAGTTTCGTGAGCGCGAGACGGGCGGCCTCGCTGGGTCGTCGCGGTTCAGGGGGAGTAGGGTCGGACGACATCAGTGACTCGGAGTTTGACAGGTTGGACAGATCGCCTCACGTTCGACAGTTTAATTTACGACGGCCATCCTCGCAAGAAATATCCGGGGGCCGCCGTCAGAATGTCGGCAAACCGTCTCTCGGTTCAGCATTTTCAGTTGCAGTGGTCGCGGATTCGTGACAGGCTATAATCTGCCGTATTGACCCGCCCCGCTCCTCCCTTCGGAGCTGCCGCCATGACTCGCCGTGCGGCCGCCACGTTTTTGCTTGCCGGTTCCCTCGCCCTCGGTTCGGCTGCGCGCCTGCACGCGATCGACCCCGACCCGGCGAAGCTCGCCCCGTCGCTCGAACAGGCCAATCGCGCGAAAGAACTGGTGGCCAAACTCGGCGACCCGATCTTCCGCATTCGCGACGAGGCCACCCGCGAGTTGCGGAAGCTCGGCCGCGCCGCCCTGCCCGTCCTGAATGACACGCTGAATCGCACGCCGGACCCCGAAGTCCGCGAGCGGTGCGAGACGCTGTTGCCGGCCATCGAGTCGGCCGACCTCAAGGCCCGCCTGGAAGCGTTCATCTCCGATACCGAGGCGAAGTACGATCACGAACTGCCAGGCTGGGAGGCGTTCCGCAAGATCACCGGCAACACGGCCGAGGCACGAATTTTGTTCGCCAAGGCCTGCCAGTCGAAACCGAACGTCGAGTTACTTCAGGCGATCGGCTCGCCGAAATTGGACTTCGAGAAGATCGTGCTGAATCGTCGGATGGTGCTTTACAACAACTCGATTCGGTATACCCCGAACGGCGTGCGCGCGCCGGTGGTGCCGGCCGACGTGGTCACGCTCCTGTTCGCGGAATCGGCCGTCACGATTTCCAACCGGAACTACTCCTATGCGATCACGAACTTGCTCGCTCAGGTACCAGTCCGCGCGGCGATCACCGACGAAACGAACGGCGAGCCATTCCGCAAGTTGCTCTCGCACTGGATGGACACGCGGACGAACTATCTCGAAGTGTACCAGGCGATGACCCTGGCCGGGCAACTCAACCTCAAGGACGTGCCCGTGGCCCGGTACGCCGAGAAGGTGCTAGCCAACGAGATGTCGCCGGTGATTTACCGGATGTTTGCCCTGACCACAGTCGCCCGCGTGACGGGTGCCGATGCCCTGCCCACCCTGGCGAAGTCCTGGGACGATAAAACGAAATACACCGTGAACTGGTTCGTGAACGGCCAGCGGACGATCCACGAAGTGCAGGTTCGCGACATTGCGCTGGTGATGAGCTTGTTGGTGACGAAGCAGAAGCCGGAAGACTACGGCGTTGAGGTCAAGAACCAGCCGAACCTGAACCTGAACAACGACACCGTGAAGTTCAGCTACATGTACTACGCGTTCCCCGACGAGAAGACCCGCGATGCGGCCTTCGCGAAATGGAAAGAGTACGAAGCGAAGTCGGCTGAGAAGAATAAATGACACGACCGGCCGGGAAAACCCGGCCGGCCGCGTTCTTGTCTGTCATTCCAACGGTTAGTTGTCCAGGCCCGTCGTTTCGCCGCCCATCGGCGTCAGCGCCGAATAATAGTTGAGCGCGGCGATATTCGCGTTGACGGTGCGGACCGTCCCGTCGCCCACGGCGACGAGCATCGTCCCGGTGTGAGCCGACTGCGCCAAACCGGCGTTGCAGGTCGGGTTGGACGGGGCCGGCTGGAAGATCGGCGTTGGGTTGGGCACGATACCCCCGCTACCCCCAGGCGTGCCATTGCCGGTGAAACCAGTGATGGACCCGGTCACCACCAGAGCCGGTGAGTTAGGCATGAACTGACCCGTGGCAGGATTGACCGGGGCCGGGGCCGTTGGGGTCGCGACGGGTGCCCACGCAAAGGCGGGTGCGATCGTGAAGCTGGTGGTGCCGTTCGTTGCGCTCTGGCCGACGGACCACAAGTTCGGCGTGCCGTTACATTCCATGTACCGCTCGGCGAAGAGAATTGTGTTCGAGGTCCCATCGCCCAGGCTGGTCGGGAAGGTCGGACTGCTCAGGCCGAATAGCACGCCGTTGGCCGCGTAGCTGGTCGGGGTCAGGTTGGCCAAGACGCCCGTGCCACCACTCGGCGTGATCGTAACGGGGAAAATCTTGGTGCCGGCCGAACCGGTTGGGTCCGAGGGGCAGATGAAGGGCGCGATGACTCGGGAAGTCGATCCCGCGGCCGTCGGGCCAACGGCGTTGGCGTAACTGGCTGCCGCCGTGGTCGCCGTAATGGGCGTCGCTGGCGAGTACAGCCTGAAAATATTGTCTTGCTCGATGAAAGGCAGCAGCCGGAAGAACACCGAGTGCAGGCCGAAGCCGGTAGGCACGCTCGAGCTGATTTTCCCGGTGTCGAGCAGTTTCGGCATCGCACCGTTGTACGTGTCGGAATACCCGTGCACCGCGAGGCCGAGTTGCTTCAGGTTGTTGGAGCACTTCGCGCGGGCGGCAGCCTCGCGGACTTTCTGGACGGCCGGCAGCAGGAGGCCGATGAGGATCGCGATGATCGCGATCACGACGAGTAGTTCGATGAGCGTAAACGCACGGCGGGGACGGTAGCCAAGCATGGGCTTCCTCGTAAAGAAAGATGATGAAGAATGCGTGAGAGGTTCAGAAAAATGTTCTTGAGAGTGAGTCCCTCCAACAAGTGGAGGAAACCGAGAACAGATTCTTGAAGGGAGAGCAACAATATGATACACAGCAGACGAAGGTTCGCCCATCCACATGCACCGGATTTTGATTGAAATTCTCGCCGCCGCGGCCGGCTCCGACACACGCGCCGGCTTTCCCGACACTGCTCGTCTCCAGAACTTCCCTCCTCTCAACATCAGCAGCTTTTAGCGATTTACTGAAAGAGATTCGTCCGGCGACGGTATTATTCTCCGGTCATGCGTTTCCGACCATGATGGATCGGCCTAGAATGGCCGCGACCTATCGCCGGTGGTGGGTCGTCGATTCACCCTCTCGCTTGAGGACTCTAAAAATGCGGAAGATGATGTTCGCGGCCGCCCTGGCCGTCGCGGCGGTCGTCGGTGTGTCCTTTGCTGACAATCCCAAGTCCGGCCCGCAAACGGGCGAAACGGTTCCGGGTCCGTTCCACCCGCTCCACATCAACGGCGACAGCGCGGGCGAAAAGGCCTGCATGTACTGCAAGCACGGCGACAATCCCGTCGCCGTGATCTTCGCTCGCACGGCCACCTGCCCGCAAACGGCCAAGCTCATCAAGGCGCTCGACGCCGAGACGGCCAAGCACGCCGATGCCAAGATGGGCAGCTATGTCGTGTTCCTCAGCGACGACGACAAGCTCCCGGCCGAACTGAAGAAGATGGTCGAGAAGGAAGGCGTCAAGAACCTCACCGTGACCGTGGACAACCCGGCCGGCCCTGCCAAGTACAAGATCGCCGCAGACGCCGATCTGACCGTCGTGCTTTACACCGACCACAAGGTGAAGGCAAACTACAGCTTCAAGAAGGGCGAGATCAAGGACGGTGACATCGAAACGATCACGAAAGACGTCTCGAAGATCACCAAGTAACGCGACGGACGACCGAACAAACACGCCGCCGGGGGTCAGCCCCGGCGGCGTGTTTGTTCGTCGAAGACATCTCCGCGAACCGGAGGGCCGAGGCAACGGCGATGGGTGCTCTCTCGACTGAGCAACTACTCCCTTCATTCCTAACACTGCATTTAACTATTCCCTTACTTCAGTAGCCACTCCAGCAGTGCCTTCTGCGCGTGCAGGCGGTTCTCGGCTTCGTCGAAGACGAGGCTTTGCGGGCCGTCCACCACGTCGTCAGTGATCTCCTCGCCGCGGTGGGCGGGGAGGCAGTGCAGCACCTTGCACCCCTTCGGGGCGGCGGCCAGCAACTTCGCGTTCACCTGGAAGCCGGCGAACTTTCGCAGCCGCTCCTCGCGCTCGGCTTCCTGGCCCATGCTCGTCCAGACGTCGGTATAGATCACGTCGGCGTTCGCCACCGCGGCCATCGGGTCGTTCACTTCCGCGGGGAAGTCCGGCGACACGCGGGCGATGTAATCGGTGCGGAACTTGTCATCGAAGCCGTAGCCCTTAGGGCAGGCGAGGACGAGCTTGCCGCCGAGTTTGCCGACGGCGACGGCCAGTGACCGCGATACGTTGTTGCCGTCGCCCACGAAGGCAATCGTCTTGCCGGCCACGGTGCCGAGGTGTTCTTGAATCGTCAGCGCGTCGGCCAGCGCCTGGCACGGGTGCGACCAATCGGAGAGCGCGTTAATCACCGGCACGGTGGCGTGGGCCGCGATGCCGTCGAGGGTGGCGTGCTGGAAGACGCGCAGGACCATCGCGTCCACGAACCGGCTCATCGTGCGAGTGAAGTCGGCCAGCGTTTCGCGCCAGCCGAGGCCGATCTCGTTGCCGGGGAAGAACAGGCTCGTGCCGCCGAGTTGGGCGACGCCGGCCTCGAAGCTCACGCGCGTCCGCAGCGACGGCTTCTCGAAGATCAGCGCGACGACCTTCCCGGTCAGCGTCGGCGTCGGAATGCGCCGCTGCCGGGCCGACTTCAGCCGTGCGGCTTCCACCAGCAGGTGCGTGAGTTCGTCGGTCGTGATGTCGATCAGGTT
>JBBQCQ010000298.1:0-5590 GCA_038318835.1 Gemmatales bacterium
GATGCGGGCGCGGCGCATGTCGTAATAGAGTCGTGCCTGGTCCGTCTCCTCCTCACCTTCGGCCAGATTCGCGGCCGGAGCATCGCCCAGCAGGCTGAGGACATCCGCGAACTTCAATCGCTCGGCCAGCACATCCGCCAGCAATCGCGGCCGTGACTTCGACTCGCGCAGGACGGCAATTGCATCGAGGGGGCGTTCGTTCAGGAGCAACGCAATGCCGGCGTCGCCGTCGTCGCCTGGTTCGGTCGTCACCTTCTTGAGTGCAGCCACCAGTTCCGCGGCCCTGGCTTCCTTCCCGGCCTTTCGTGCGCGAAACAGCAACAGGCCGGGATTGGGCACCTCGGCGTTTCCCTCACTTTCCAGCAGTGCATCCCACGCGCCGAGTTCTTCCCGGAGGGATCGCACCAGTATCGGGGTCGGCTTGTCCCGGAATCGTTCGTTCAGGCGAGAAAGGGCCGCATTCCCCTGGCCGTTCAGGTGCAACAAAACCGAAAGCGCGGCATGGCTTGAGCGAGCGACTTCCGTCGTTCCACTCGCGTTTTTTTCCAGCGTTCGGATCGCCTCTTTCGTCCGGCCGTGCTGCAACGTGAAGGTAGCGTAATCGAGCCACGCTTCGGGGTTCGGGCCGAGGGTGCCGACTTCCAGCACCCTCGCGGCCTCCTCGATTTTGCCTGCGAAGAGTAGGCCCGGCACGATTTCACGGGTGCCGTTGAGAAGTTCCTCGAAATACGCCAGGCGGGCCGACTCCTCGAACTCGTGGGCCAGGATCAACCGCAGCGTCTTCCACCCGCGGTCGTCCGTTCGCACGAGCGCCCGGACCGCGGCCAACTGTCGATCCAGATCGTCGGAGCGGAACTCCTTAATTTGCTTCAGCACGTCCTGGGGGGTGTCGGGGAAGATGCCCCAGTCGAATTTTTCGAGGACGTCACTTGCCCGTTGGGCGACTTCCGGGTCGTCGCTTTTCGTACCGGCCTCCACGGCCGCGCGAGCCGGCTCGCCGAGTTTCCAGAGGTCGCGCGATGCCTTGTCTCGCACTGCGAACACCGGGCTGCCCAGATCGCGCACAAGTTGTTCGGCCGTCTTCGGCGGATCGGCGGCCAGCAGGTAAACGACGGAACCCATCAGGAGAATGGCAAGCGTCGCGAAGCGAAATCGTCGCACGGTTCATCTCCCGCGGCGGGGATGGAAACTGGAGAGGTTCCTCCGACTGTACCACAACGCGGAGCGACCGACAGGCGGATTTCTCACACTATCGAAGTGCCCACAAGAACCAGATCGTCAGCCCGAAGAGGAGGCGACAGCCCATCTGAATCGACACCCACCACATCGCCCAACTCAGGGTCGCTCCGAGGGCGGTCAGGCCGCGTTTCACTTCGTCGTTCACCCGGCGGTCGGGGTCGATCTTTCCCAGCGTGAGGACGCGGATGGCACGGGACCGCCGACTGCCGGCCCACTTCTCGGCATAGTCGAAGTATTTTTCGGTCTCACCGCGGTCAAATCGGCCGACGGACACGAGGAAGTATCCGTCCACTGCCAACATCGGCACCAGGGTGAGCAAGAAGGGAACCAACTGCCACCACGGGTTAGGCAGCTCGCGGACGAGGATTCGCGCGTTCGGCCAGATGACCCGTGAGGCGATCATCTGCACCGTCATAAGGACGAGTACCAGCACCGCTGGGCGGAGGGTCGGCCAGTTCAGCAGGGCGTTCTTGTTGCCGGCCATGCTTTCGAGAAGTTTGGGCCAACGGCCGCGCACGGCGACGAGAATCAGGAACGTATCGCGGTAAACCGCCCATCGGCGGAAGAGGCCGAGGACGAGCATGGCCGCGAGGTAGAAGTCGAAGACGCGAATGAGATTCGCGGATGCGAGGGTCATTCCGGGTTCTACCCTGTCGGTCGGCGAAAGCGAGTCATCAATTCTCTCAGATCGGCCGCGTCCGCGGAGGAGATTCAGAGAATCTTGTGAAACTGTTCGGGTTATGCTGTCGGTTCGATTCGACGTTCTCGGTATTTCGACCGAGTGAAGTTGCTTTACTCCGGTGTGAATCTTTAACGTAAATGAGTTGTTTTCGCAACGAAGTGTGAACGCGGACCAGGCCAAGCGTGAATTCTCATTGACACATGATTCTCGCCAGTTAGTTTAAAGTTACCGTCCATCCCCGAGGGTTTTGTGTGCCAGCCGCAGGATGCTGCTGACCCAGCTTGGCATTCCCAGCCCACCCCCATTATGGCTGAGAGGATGCTTTTCCGATGACAACGACGAACACCACGAGCGTGCCGATGACCGACACCCCCATGCCGGCCGACGGCGGCTTCGCGAACGATCGTCGCAAACGGAACATTCCGGTTGCGACGGATCGTCGGCGGGCCAATAACGCTGCGGAGAAGCGCCGCACGAGCGAACGCCGCCGGTTGATCGACCCGACAACCTGCGAGCGCGACTACAACGATGAAGAAACCGTCTTCATGAAGGCGATGGACCGTTACAAGCGGGAGAACCGCCGGCCCTTCCCGACGTGGAGCGAAGTTTTGGAGGTGCTCCGCGCACTCGGCTACCGCAAGGTGGCCGAACCGACCGACCTGCCGGGTGCGAAGCGGCCGGAGTTGGCCGCCGCGGCCGAGTGAGAACCTCGCATTGTCCGGGCGCATCCCGCGACCGTAGAATGCCCGCGAACTCATTTATTCTTTTGGCAGGGATGCCGGACCATGCGCGTGTTTCTTTCGGCGGGCGAGCCGAGCGGTGATCTTCACGGCTCGAATTTCGCCCAGGCGATCCAGCTTCAGCACCCCGGTATCGAACTCATCGGCTTCGGCGGCGACAAAATGTCGGCCGCCGGAGTCGATCTCCATTTCCCGTTGGCCCACTTCTCGATCATGTGGTTTAGTCGGTCGCTCATGCGACTGCCCCGATACTTCAAACTGCTCGACGAGGCGGAACGATACTTCCGCCGTGAGCGGCCCGACGCGGTTGTCCTCATCGACTGTCCGGGTTTCCACTGGCACCTTGCCAAGCGAGCGAAGGCCGCCGGCATTCCGGTGTACTACTTCGTGCCGCCCCAACTGTGGGCTTGGGGTGGGTGGCGAACGCGGAAGATGCGCAAACACTTCGATACGATTCTCACGGCGTTGCCGTTCGAGGACCGCTGGTTCAAGCGAAAGGGGCTGAACACCTACTACATAGGGCACCCGTACTTCGACGAGTTGGACAAGCAACGGCCTGACGCGACCTTCATCCGCGAGCAGCGGCAACCCAAACGGCCGGTCGTGGCGATCCTTCCTGGCTCGCGAAATCAGGAAGTTTCCGGGAATCTTCCGATTTTGCTTGCGACTGCCAAGAAAGTTCATGCTGCTCGGCCCGACAGCCGTTTCCTCGTCGCGGCGTTCAACAATCGGCAGGCAGATACGACGAAGCAGTTGCTCGATGGGTGCGATCTGCCGGTCGAGGTTCACGTGAACAAGACGCCGGAGGTCATCGAGTCGGGCGACGTGTGCATGGCCGTGTCGGGGTCTGTGGGCCTGGAACTGATGTACCGCCAGAAGCCGAGCGTGATCGTCTACAAGTACACGCGACTTGCCCGCATGATTAGCAAGCAACTCATTACCTGCCCGTACATCAGTCTCGTGAACCTGTTGGCCGAGGAAGAAATCTTCCCCGAGTTTCTGACGTACCGCGACGAGTCCGGGCCAATCGCGGATCGCCTCTTGCAGTGGCTCAACGACCCGGCCGACCACGCCCGGACCGTGGCAAAATTGGCCGCCCTTCGCGAACGAGTCGCGTTCCCCGGGGCCTGTCAGCGGGCGGCGAAATTCGTCGTCGATCGCATCCAGGCGGCCCAACTCAAGACCGTGGCCGCCTAAATTTCGGATTGGCTCTCGCAATCGGGTGATGCCGCCCGTTATCATAACATTCCCGCACCCGCGTGAGACGGAGCATGTCGGCGCAGCCGTCCGAAGCCGTGCAAGATTACCTGAAGGCGATCCACAGCCTGGGCGGGTCCGACCACGTTATCTCACCGGCAGACATCGCAGCCTCGCTGGCGGTGAAGGCCCCATCCGTCACCGGTATGTTGAAGCGGATGGCCGAGGCCGGCTGGATCGTGTACATGCCCGGAGACGGAGCCAAGTTGTCCGACGCTGGCGTGAAGGAAGCCCGGCGGGTCATCCGCCGACACCGCCTGATCGAGCTTTTTCTCACGCAGGTTCTCGGCCTCGACTGGAGCGAAGTGGACGCCGAGGCGGAAGCCCTCGAACACGCGATTTCGCCACGCTTGGAACAGGCCATCGCCGACTATCTCGGCGAACCACAGGAAGACCCGCACGGCCACCCGATTCCCACGTCCGCCGGCGAACTCCACCGCCGCGAACTCTACCGACTCACCGAATTTCAGGCCGGGCAAACCGTAGTCGTGCGCGAGGCGCAAGACGACAACCCCCACCGACTGCGCCACTGGCGGGACCACGGCCTCGTGCCGGGGGCGGTCGTGGCCATTCTCAGTTATCAACCGCTCGACGACATCTTCGAGGTGCAAGTCGGCCCACGGGTGCTGCGGGTCGGCAGCGAGGGCTTGGCGGGCCTGCGGGGCGAGGTGGTTGCCACTCCCTGACACGTTGCGCCGGAAATCACACTTCTCTGCCACAACCCGGAAGATCGGAAAACCCGACGCCGATTCCCAGGAATCCCTCATCGAACGTTTGCCCGGCCAAATTGCGTGAATTAAGTTTTCCGCGAGAGGCGATGGAACCCACGAGTTACCCATCGTCGGCCCATGCTGGTTGTGGCGGTCACCCTCCCCGAATTGTTAGTCAGGGTTTACAACAAAATGTTTCAGATCTTCGTCGGCTACACTAGCGTGCTCGCCGTGGCGGCCCTCTACTACACCTGGCGCGACGGTTACGTCGGCAAGCAGCCCAAGCGTGCGGCCCTCAACGAGCGCGTCGCGTACCTCTTATGGGTGGCCGCGAACCGGAACTCTTAGTGTCGGCGCGGCATTCGCGCTTCTCTCGACCCAGGCCGTGCGGCCTGGGTTTTTTCGTGCCGTTGACGGGTCGGACCGCGCCCGTTACGATCCAGGTAAGTCTATTCCGCAGCCGTCGGTCCGCCTTTATATCATCAACAGTATGCTCACGAAACGAATCATCCCGTGCCTCGACGTGAAAGACGGTCGGGTGGTCAAGGGCGTCCACTTCGTCGGCCTCCGCGATGCCGGCGACCCCGTGGAAGTTGCTCGCCGCTACGAACACCAGGGGGCCGACGAACTCGTCTTCCTCGACATCTCCGCCAGCCACGAAGGACGGGCGATCTTGCTGGATATGGTGCGGAAGGTGGCCGAGCAGTTGTTCATGCCGTTCACGGTGGGTGGTGGCATTCGCACCCTCGACGACGCTACTCAGCTGATTCAGGCCGGGGCCGAGAAGGTCAGCATCAACTCAGCCGCCGTGAAGAACCCGGCCATCGTCTCCGAGGTTTCCCGCAAGTTCGGCCGGTGTGCAACAGTTGTGAACATCGACCCGCGGCGAGTGACCTGTGACGGCCGCGAGGTATGGGAAGTTCACATCAACGGCGGCCGCGTGCCGACCGGCCTGGAAGCTG
>JBBQCQ010000299.1:0-5579 GCA_038318835.1 Gemmatales bacterium
GGCACGATCGACAAGCGGGGCTTGTGGGCCTACGAGGTGGACGCCGACAAGGCCGGGGGCGTGATTGTGACCGGCCCGACGCCGGCCGCCCGCCGCGCGTCGGCCGACGAAGTCAAGGCCCTGCTCGGCAAGTAAACACGACGGGACACCGCGACCATGCCAACGGTTTACGTGAACGACAAGCCGGTCGAGATCGGCACCCAGAAGCTCAACTGCGTGCAGGCCGCGGAACTGGCCGGCGTGGAAGTGCCGCACTACTGCTACCACCCCGGCCTGTCGGTCGTGGCGTCGTGCCGGATGTGCATGGTCGAGACCGGCGACCTGAAAGACGGCAAAGTCACGATGATCCCGAAGGTCTTCCCCGGCTGTCAGACGCCGGTGAAGGACGGCACCGTCATCGTCACTGGCGACTACGACAAGCGGGACGCAAAGACGCCGAAGCTCGCTTACGACCCCTCGTACAAGCCGGGCGAACGGGCGAAGAAGTCGCAGGCCGACACGCTCGAAGGGCTGTTGCTGAATCACCCACTCGACTGCCCGGTGTGCGATAAGGCTGGTGAGTGCAAACTGCAAGACTACTCGTACCAGTATGGCCGGAGTGAGTCGCGGCTCGTGGACGAAAAGAACACGCCGCCCAACAAGCCAGACATCAGCAGCAAGATCGCGCTGTTCACCGATCGGTGCATCCTCTGCACCCGCTGCGTGCGGTTCACCCGCGAGATTTCCGGCACCGCCGAACTGCAAGTTGTCGGCCGCGGCCACCACGAAGAGATCGACATCTTCCCCGGTCGGCCGCTGGAAAATAAGCTTTCCGGCAACGTCGTCGATCTGTGCCCGGTCGGCGCGCTCGGCTCGAAAGACTTTCTGTACACGCAGCGGGTCTGGTATCTGAAGAACACCGACAACGTTTGCCCAGGGTGCAGCACCGGGTGCAGCATCGTCACGGATACGAACAAGGACATCGTCTACCGCCTGCGGGCACGGGCCAACCCTGAGGCCCAGGGCTACTGGATGTGCGACGAGGGGCGGTGGGGCTACCACTACGCCCGCTCACCGGATCGCCTGACGCGGCCAATGGTGAAGGTCGCCGGTGCGTGGCAGCCGGCCAACTGGACACAACTGCTGCCGAAGCTCAAGTACGCCATCGACGAAGCCGTGCTGATGAGTCCAAAGCGGGTGCTAGTGGTGCTGTCGCCGTTCCTGACGGTGGAAGAAGCCTACGCCCTTGGCTCGGCCTTCAAGAAAATGTCCGAGATGGTCCGCCTCGTGCTCGGCCCCGTGCCCACCGTCGGCGAGGACGACAAGTACCCGAAGGATGTTCGCGGCAATGCCATCGAGCCGACGAAGTTCACCATCCGGGCCGAGAAGTGCCCGAACCGCCACGGCGTCGAGGCGGTGCTAATGCAACTGCAAGGCGAGGTGATTCCGTTCGCGTCGGTCGTGCCGGAGTTCGGCCAACTGTCGGCGATCTGGTTCGCCGGCGGCTACCCGAACCCGGAGTGGGTGAACGCCGCCCTGACCGCCCCGCATACGCCGCCACCGCTAATCGTGGTACAAGATTTCTTCCCGACGAAGCTTTCGGAAGCCGCGACGTACTGGTTGCCGGCAACGGCCGCGTTCGAGAAGGACGGCACGTTCGTCAACCACGCGGGGCTGGCCCAGACCTTCGCACGGGCCGCCAAGCCGCCGATCGAAACGCGCGGTGAACTGCAACTGGCCTTCGACCTGGGCAACCGCCGCGGGCTGGCGACGGTGGCCACCATCCGCAAGGACGTGGCGAAGGCGATGCCGGCGTTCGCCTCACTGGCCGAGGTGAAGCTGCCAACGACCGGCAAGCGACTGGAACTGCAAACGGTGTGAAAGGCAATGGCCCGCTGATGACGCGGATCGGAAGACGCAGATGAAGATGATCAGAACCGAAGAATGATCTCTGGTTTTCATCATCTTCAATCTGCAATGAAATCAGCGTCATCTGCGGGTCGGATTTAAGGGCTTCGAGACTCAGATGCCGACCTTCAACTGGATTTTCACGGCCATCTTCATCGCGGTCCTCGTGGGCGCGGTGCTGAACACCGTCGCGTACCTGATCCTCGCGGAGCGGAAGATTGCCGCGTGGGTGCAGGACCGCCTCGGGCCGAACCGCGTCGGGCCGTGGGGGCTGCTCCAGCCGATCGTCGATGGCGGGAAGATGTTCCTGAAGGAAGACGTCATCCCCGCCCACGTGGACCGGGTGTTCTTCCTGCTCGCGCCGATGGTCGCGTTCGGCACGGCCATGCTGGCGATTGCCGTCGTGCCGGTCGGGCACACGGTGCCACCACCACCGCCGATGCTGAGCATGAAGGCTCCCGGCGACACCGCCCCGGACACGGCGTTGCAGCGGTTCGAGGCGGTCCAAAAGACCTACGCCGAGCAGTTCTCGTTCGTGGTCGCCCCCGGCCTGGACATCGGTGTTCTGTATGTGTTCGCCGTCGGCTCGCTGGCGGTGTACGGCGTCATCCTGGCCGGGTGGAGTGCGAACAACAAGTACGCCTTGCTCGGCTCGCTGCGGTCGTCGGCCCAGATCATCAGCTACGAAATCCCCCTCGGCATGAGCATCCTCGGCGTCGTGCTGCTGGCCGGGTCGCTGAACCCCGAACGGATCATCGCGAACCAGATTGACGGCGAAATGTGGAACGTATTCTACATGCCGCTCGCGTTCCTCTTGTTTCTGACGAGCGTGTTCGCCGAGTGCAACCGCCTGCCGTTCGACCTGCCAGAAGCGGAGCAGGAACTCGTCGGCGGGTACCACACCGAATATTCGTCGCTGAAGCTTGGAATGCTGCTGCTGGCCGAGTACGCGCACATGATTACGACGAGCTTCCTGATGAGTGCCCTGTTCTTTGGCGGCTGGCACCTGCCAGGGCTGACGACGAACAACGACCTCGCCTTGTACGGCCCGTGGGGCACGGCCCTGATTCACGCGGCGGTGCTAGCGGCGAAGATGTTCTGCTTCATCGCCCTGTTCATGGTCGTGCGGTGGACGATCCCGCGGTTCCGGTTCGACCAACTGATGGCGCTGGCGTGGAAAGTCATGATCCCGCTCGCTCTGCTGAACCTCGTGTGCGTGTTGCTGATCTTGCAGTTCGGCCTGCCGATGTGGTCGATGACGGTGGCGTCCGTGGTGCTGTTCCTCGCCGCGGGCCTTTGGGGCGTGAAGACCGGCGGCAACGTCACCGCCCCGAAGCGGAAGGTGCGAAAACTCCCCCCGGGCTTGCCCGTCGGAGCAGTTTGAAATTCTGAAGCGAGGAGCCTTCCCGATGCCGTTGACCGAGACTGACGTGACCTGGGTGCAAGCTCCGAAGCTCGGACTCTTCGGGCAGTTGTACCTGCCGGCCATTGCTGACGGGCTGATGACGACCGTCGGGCACATGTTCAAGAAGAAAGTCACGGAACTCTATCCGGAGCAAGAGCCGAAGCTGCCGCCGAACTATCGCGGCGTGCACCGGCTCAACCGCGACTCCGAGGGCCGCACGAAGTGCGTGGCGTGCTACATGTGCGCGACCGCCTGTCCGGCCCACTGCATCGACATCGTCGCCGCCCCGGCCCCCGAAGGCTGGAAGGACCGCGAGAAGTACCCGGAGACGTTTGTCATCGACGAGTTGCGGTGCATCTACTGCGGCATGTGCGAGGAAGCCTGCCCGGTGGACGCGATCGAACTCACGACGCTGTACGACCTCACGGGCCTCAGCCGCGAGCAGATGATCTTCGACAAGGAAAAGTTGCTGAGCGTCTTCGACATGACGACGAAGGCAGGGACCGACCCCGTTCGCACGCGGTCGGGGGCCCTCGGCCCAGCCTCGGAACCGCCGCCGGCGCAGTGATTTCGAGACACCATCGGCCCGCGGTTGTATAACTCCCCCGCGTTGCTTGTGAAACTTTACACGAGCGGAAAGCATGAACCTCTTCGCCGCCACTCCGTCCGGGAACGCCGTAAGCCAACTGGCCACCGGTGTGGTCCTCGGCGCGCTGGCGTTCTATTGGCTGCTGCCGCGGCCGAAGGGCCGGTCCGTCGCGATTGGCACGTTCGCGGCCATCGCCGCGGCCGTCGTCCTCACATCGTGGGTCGTCCGCCAGTTCGGCGACGTGGCGAAAGATACCGTCGGCCAAGCGCTGTTCTGGCTGTTCTCGGCTGGAGCGATCTTCTTCGCCGCCGTGTTCGTTGCCCAGCGGAACCCCGCCCGCGGGGCCATCGCCTTCGCGTTTGTCATTGTGAGTGTGTGCGGGCTGTTCTTGCTGCTCGCCGCCCCGTTCCTTATGGCCGCGACCATCGTCATCTACGCCGGGGCGATCATCGTCACCTTCCTGTTCGTGCTGATGCTGTCGCACACCGGGCCGATGTCCGACGAGAACGACCGCTCCCGCGAACCACTGCTGGGCAGCCTGGCGGGGTTCGCGTTCCTCGGCCTCGTGCTGTTCGCGTTGTACCAGAGTAGTCCGGCCGCCGTGGCCGATGGGGGCCGCCCCGACCAGAAGTTGCCCGCCCGACCGGTGACGGCCGAGGAGCGAGCCGAGTTGCTCGCCCTGGCGAAAGACCTGGAACTGGCGTCCGTGGCCAAGGACAAAGACGAGTTGCAAGAGCGGACGAAAGATTTGCGGGACCGCTTCGCGGACATCGTCGGCATTCCACCGTCGGCCCCGGACGCGGGCCACCACGACAGCGCGGCGGCCTCGATCCCCGACCGCCTCGCCCTGGCTCGCGACCCGCAGACAATCGCCATCGCCCGGCAAGCCGAAGAACTGCGGACGCTCGTGCGGCAGACGTTGAACCAGGTCGAGAACGCGACGCTGAAGGCCAACCCGACCGATGTGGAAATTTCGGCGGCCGCGAAGAGCCTCGGCAACCTTCGCGAGAAATCGATGTTGCTCGCCGGCCGCGGGGAGTTGCCGGCCCGCAACGTCACCGCCGTCGGCCACGCGCTGTACTCCGAGTACCTGATCGCCGTGGAGTTGGCCGGGACGCTGTTGCTCGTTGCGACCATCGGGGCCGTGGCCATCGCCAACCGCAAAGGGGTGACCGCGTGATTACCGTCTGGCACTACCTGGCCGTGGGCGCGGCCCTGTTCGGCCTCGGCCTCGTCGGCTTCTTGACGCGGCGGAACTTCATCACGATGTTTCTGTGCGCCGAGATGATGCTGCAAGGCGTCGTGTTGAACCTGCTGGCCTTCGGCAAGATGCACGGCGACCTCGGCGGGCAGGTCTTCGGCCTGTTCATCGTCACCGTCGCCGCCTGCGAAGCCGGATTAGCGCTCGCGCTGTTCCTCACACTGTACCGCCGGGGCAAGACGCTCGACAGCGGGGCGTGGCAGTCGATCCGCGAGGCCAAGCTGCCGGCGAGCGTCGATGTCGATCCGCTGCGCCAGACCCGCGAAATCCCGGATCCGGTGTTGACCCCCGCCGGCCGCCGGCCCGCCTGAACCGAGGACGAAGTCAGTGTCTAACCTTGGCCCGGCCGAACTGGCCCTGATCGCGCTCGCCCTGCCGCTGCTGGCCGCAATTACCGCCGCCGTGATGGGCGTGACCAAAGCGCGCGACGCCGCGCA
>JBBQCQ010000300.1:0-5559 GCA_038318835.1 Gemmatales bacterium
ACGAGGGCGTGCAGGATCGGCACGGCGTTCAGGAAGATTGGATAATTCCAGGTGCCGATGAGGCCAACGATGCCGCGGGGCCGACGGTGGACTACGTCGCGGCAGCCGATCAGCCACAACGGCGGCCGACCGACCTTCCGCGGCGCGAGAATGCCGGCCGCTCGCTTCTGGAGGAACTTCGCACACGCGGCCGTCGGCACGATGTCCGTCGCCACGACTTCGTCCGGCTTGCGGCGAACATCGGCTTCGACGGCCGCGGTCAGGTCGGCGTACCGCTCCGCGAGCAGATAGCGGAACTCGCCGACCGGCCGCAGGCGATCGCGGATCGGCAGTGTCGCCCACGCAGTCTGGGCGATGCGACAACGGGTGATTTCGTCGGTGAACGGCGTCATGACCTCAGGATAGTATTTGGGCGAAAGCCTACGCACAGCCGTCCCTGGGCTTTCGCCCAAATACTACTACTTCTCCCGCCGGGTGGCCCACTCGGTCAGCTTCTGCAAGATCGCCCGGCACTCGGACGGCGGCAAACACTCCAGTTCCTGACGGGCGCGGGCTGAGTAATCGTCGGCGGTCCGCTTCGCGTACTCCAGCGAGTTCGTCCGCTCCACCATCGCCGCCGTTGTCAGGCGGTCGCCGGCGCGGATCGCGGTTCGCAGTTCCTCCGCGTCGGTCTCCGGCAGTTCCGACAGGCAGTGGATCAGCGGCAGCGTCAGCTTCTGCTGTTCGATGTCGGTGCCGAGGGTCTTGCCGGTCTTCCCTTCGTCCCCGGTCAGGTCGAGCAGGTCGTCGGCGATCTGAAACGCGATGCCGAGGCAGCGGCCGAAGGTCGCGAGCTTGTCGGCGACGAACTCCGTCGCGCCCGCGTGGATCGCGCCGAGGCGGCCACACACTTCCGTGAGGGCGGCCGTCTTGCCGTCGATGATGGCGAAGTACTCGGCCTCGGAAAGATGCAGGTTGCCGCGCTCGGTGACTTGCCGCAGTTCGCCGGCACACACGCGATTCGTGGCGTCGCCGATCAGTTCGCACGCCCGCCGATCGACCTGGCTGGTCAGGTGGAAGGCGTGCGTTAACAGCATATCGCCGAGGAGGATGCTGATTTTGTTCCCCCACTCGGCATTCACCGTGCGAACGTGTCGGCGAATCTCGGCTTCGTCGAGCACGTCGTCGTGAACGAGCGTGGCCGTGTGGATCATCTCGACGGCCGCGGCGAGCGTGTGGTGGGCCGGTACGATCTTGCCGACAGCCTTCGCGGTTAGCAGCATGAGAGCCGGGCGGAGCCGTTTGCCGCGATAGTGTTTGAGGTGCTCGATGAGCGAAGCGAACGGCGTGCGGTACTCGGCGAGGGTATTCGTGAAGGTGCGATCGGCCGCGTCGAGGTCGGCGAGAATCGGGGCGAACGGCAGTTTGGCCGCCGGCTTGCTGGCGAGAACGGTGGTCATGGCAACCCCGCTGGAGGTTAGGTCGCGTTGCGGTGGAAGGGGCCGGATTGGCCGCCGGCTTTCTCTTCCAGTTGCACGCGCTCGATAGTCATCCCGCGGTCCACGGCCTTGCACATGTCGTAGATCGTCAGGGCTGCCACAGTAACCGCAGTGAGGGCCTCCATTTCAACACCTGTGCGCGCAAAAACGCGCACGCGGGCTTCCGCCCGGATCAGAGTCGGGTCGTCGGGGTAGGTGAAATCGACGGCGACGGACGTGAGGGGCAGGGGGTGGCAGAGCGGGATGAGGTCGCCGGTTTTCTTCGCGGCCATGATGCCCGCGAGGCGGGCGACGGCGAGTACGTCCCCCTTCTTCGAGGCTGTGCCGGCCTGAATCTGCTGGCGCGTTTCCGGGAGCATCCGCACGAGGGCGGAGGCCACGGCCGTGCGGTCGGTTTCCGCCTTGCCGCCGACGTCCACCATGTGGGCGGCCCCAGCGGCGTCGAAGTGCGTCAGCCCGTCAGCCGACACGGGTCGGCCTCGCGTCCAGCCTTAGGTTGTCGTACATGGCCAGCACCATATCGATGAGCAGGCGGTCTTCGTCCGAGAACCCTCGGCAGATGTCGGCCGCGGGCACGAGAGCGGCCGCGGCACAAAGTTGGTCGCACACGTCGAGGGGCACCGTCGATAGCAACTGCGTCACGCTGCTGAGGGACGACGGCACCGCGGTGAACACGATTCCTTCGATGGCGTGCCGAATAATCGCGACTGTGTTGTGTAGGGTGTCGAGGGGGTTGGTCCGGTCGGAAACTGTTTCCCGTGTGGCTAACGCCATTCACGATCCTCCGTGTCGGGAAAAGGCAAGTTACGAATGGGACGTCGATGTCCCACGAAAGCGAATCGTATCAGGCTACCGAGAATGGGATCGGAGGAACAGTGCAACGCCGGGATTCTTCCCGCCGAGGTGTCGGGAACTTGTGACAGCATCTTGGCGAGCCGAGCACCGTAAGGTGCCGGGTGAATGACAACGAGTTTAAGCGACGTGATTCGACCGAACAAGAAATACCTACTCACATCCCCACTGCGACCGGCAGGTCGCGGAGGATGCGGTAGACGGCGGCCAGCAAGTCCTTCGGCAGATACGGCTTCGACAACAGGCCGACGGCGTTCTCCATTTCGGAAAGATCTTCCGTCGAGTACCCGCTCGACAACAATACCTTTGCCGCTGCGTTCATCGCCAGAATCTGATCGTAAGCGTCGCGGCCGGACAGACGCGGCATCGTCACGTCCATCACCACCAGGTCGATCTCCGACTGGAGGCGGGCGTAGGCTTCCACCGCGTCCACACCGTCCACGGCCTCGTAGACGTGATACCCCTGCGATTCCAGGATCGCCCGGCCGAGCGAGCGGATCATCTCCTCATCGTCCACGAGCAAGATCGTCGCCGCGTTCCCCTTCACCGGCGGGGGCGTGTTCACGTCGCACGCCGGGATCAGATCGATGCGGGAACCGGGGGCCGGTGCGGCCTCGCGGCTCAGCGGCAGGTACAGGTCGAACCGCGTCCCGTGGCCAAGCTCCGAGTCGAACGCTACCCATCCGCTGTGCTGCTTCAAGATGCCGTGAACCATCGGCAGGCCCAGACCGGTGCCACGGCCGACGCTCTTGGTGGTGAAGAACGGCTCGAACACTCGCTGCTTCACGGTGTCGCTCATCCCCTGGCCGGTGTCGGCCACGGTCAGGCGGATGTACGTGCCGGGCCGCGCGTCGGGGTGCGGGTCGCCGGCGACGACGATCACGCGGTCGGCCTCCAGCGTCAGCCGCCCGCCCTGCGGCATCGCGTCGCGGGCGTTCAAACAGAGGTTGAACAGGGCCTGATACATCAGCGTGGAATCGACCGACACAGCGTCGTTATCGCGGACATATGTGCGAATCTCGATCCGCGGGACGATCGTCCGGCGGAGCAAGTCCACCACTTCGCCGATGATGGCCGACGGTTGCACGGGCACGACGTGCAGTTGGTTCCGGCGAGCGTAGCTGAGCAGCTTGCGGGTCAAGTCCGATGCTCGACTCGCGGCCACTTCCACCGTGCGCAAGAGCGGTCGGGCCGGGTCGCCGGCGGGCAGTTCGACCAGGGCCAGATTGCCGAGGATGGCCGTGAGGAGGTTGTTGAAGTCGTGGGCCACACCGCCGGCGAGTTGGCCCAGGGCTTCCATTTTTTGCGACTGCCGGAGTTGTTCCTCCAGGGTCATCCGCGTGCTCACGTCCACCGACACGCCGAGGCCGGCCTGATACTCGCCATCGGCACCGCGGACGGCGGCGAACGAGAGTTCCGTCCAGGTGATGCCGCCGTCGGGCTTCACGTATCGCTTGCGGAACTGATAGCTACTCATCCGCCCCTCGCGGATGGCGAGGTTGAATTCCTGCTGATTTTGCCAGTCGTCCGGGTGCGAGAACTCCGCCGCATCGTGGCCGAGGATGTCGTCCTTCGGCCGGCCGAGCAAGTCTTCGAACGCCCGGTTGCACGCGATGAACTGCCCGTGCTCGTCGGTGAGCGAGACGCCAGCGCTGGCCGTCTCGAAGATGCCGCGGAACTTCGCCTCGCTGGCCTGCAACGCCTCTTCGGTTCGCTTGCGGTCGGTGATGTCTCGCTGGATCATCACGAAGTGCGAACACCCGCCGCCGCCGCACGCCCCGCCGCCCACGGGCACGATGCCGATACTCACCCACACGCTCTGCCCGTCGCGGCGATAGTTGAGCAGTTCGCAGTTGAACGGCCGGCACTCGTCGAGTGCCTGCCGCAGTTGGTCGAGCGTGGCGGCGTCGGTGTCGGCCCCGCGGAGGAAGTGCAGCGACCGGCCGAGGACTTCGTCAGCCGGGTAGCCCATCATCTGGGTGAAGGCGTCGTTGACGTACAGCACGCTCCGCCCACGGCCCGATTGCGGTGCCCCTTCCAGCACCACGATCGCATCGCGGGCGTGGACGACGGCCGATTCCAGCAGTTGCAGTCGGTCTTGCTTGTCCGCCAGTTCCGCGGCGACCTGCGTCAGGCGGTCGTTCACTTCGTTGAGTCGCTCAGCGTGCTTGTGCGCCGCCCGAACGGACCGTTCCCGTTCCTGATCGCGAACGGCGTAGTCCTTTGCCACGGCCGCGATGACAAGCGTGAACATCAGGACCACGGTCACGCCGACCAGCCAGAGGAGTTGCTCGCCGGCCGGAGCGTCCATCGGGATGACCGGGGCGAACGACCCCCGCAGGCCCGCACTGAGGGTGAAAATGCTGCCGACAATGAGGAAGAAACTGGACATGCCGCGAACGTAGAAACGGAACGCGATCCAGTTGCCCAACCCGAGCAAGAGGGCCAGCAGGGGCATCGAGAGGTTCAGGCCGCGAGTGTTCTCGTGCCCGCCGAACCAGACCCACGCCAAGCCCGAGACCACCACGACGAGGGCGGCGGCCTCGGCAATTCGGCGGCTGTTCGCCCGGTCGAGGCTGGGGCCGCGCAGCCACACCACCGCGGCCGGGGCCATCAGGAAGATCGTCATCCACTCGATCGCGGCAACGCCCAAACTCGGGGCCTGCGGCGACTGACCGAGCGCCAGGGTGCCGGCCGCGACCGCGGCGCAGCGGACCAGCGCCGCGAAGGTCGCCAGAACGATGAACGCCAGGACGTGTCGCGGTTGGTGGAGCGTGGGCGAAAAGGGCAACCCCGGCCGGCAGAAGGCCGCGACGGCGAAAGCTTCCGTGAGGGCCGCCAGGTACGCGACCGCGGTGGGTGTTGTCGGAGTGAGAACCAGCCACGCGGCCAGCTAGCCGACGGCGAGTGCGAACACTCCGCGATACCCCTGGAGCAACCCGGCCACCAGCGGCAGCCCGTAGGCCCCGGCCAGCAACCACTCTGGGCCGAGCGTGATGGGGAAAATCGTTTGTATGCACGGGAGCGCGAAGGCAGCCAGCGCGAGTCCAATCAACTCGGCGGACGGGCGGGTCGGCTTCGGGAGCGGAAAGAGCATCAGATTACGCGCGGTCGCGCCCGTCCTGGACGTTGTCGTTGGCCTGTGTGATGCGATCCGGGAGCGACCGCCAACACGTAGGCAACATAGAATGGCTTTGTCGATCCGGTTGTGCCGAATCGATCATTAAGC
>JBBQCQ010000301.1:0-5545 GCA_038318835.1 Gemmatales bacterium
CAGCGACAACGGCCCCGATACGCTGAACCTATACAAGACATCGAACCTCTCGCACGGCTCGCACGGGCCTCTGAAGGTGATGAAACTGCACGATAGCGAAGTCGTCCACCGCGTGCACGGCATCAACCGCTGGCCGGGCCACGTCAAGCCGGGGACCGTCTCGGAGGAGCCGGTGTGCAGAGTGGACTTCCTGCCGACGTTGTGTGCCGTCGCCGGGGTGGAGGTGCCGAAGGGCCGGCCGCTGGACGGGGCCGACGTGTCGCCGATGTTCGCCGGCCAGCCCGTGACGCGGCCGCACCCGCTCTACTGGCAGTACGACTTCGCCATCAGCAAGCCGTGGACGATCGCGATGCGCGATGGCCCGTGGAAGCTGCTCGCGAACGCCGCGATGGACAAGTTCGAGTTGTACAACCTGTCGGCCGACACCGCCGAGGCGAAGAACCTGGCCGCGAGCGAACCGGATCGCGTGACGCGCATGGCCGCGCAGATGAAGCAACTGCACGCCGGCGTGAAGACCGACGGAGCGAAGTCGGGGAACCCGACCACGCCAATGAAGAAATAATCGGCCGGTAAGTGTCGGGCACTCGCTCCGCGAGTGCCCCCGGTACCGTCCTGCCGGACGAGTTATTTTCCCTCCGACATCGGCCGCACGGGGCACTCGCGGAGCGAGTGCCCGACACTTGTGGCAACCGACATCGCCGCCGCGAACGATTCGTGGCAAGGTTATCGCCAAAACCAGGAGGCCGTGCGATGACCGTTCGCCAGACCGTGGACGCGATCTATCGCGCCGAGTCCCGCCGTGTGTTCGCCACCCTGGCCCGCGTGCTCGGCGATTTCGACCTGGCGGAAGAAGCCCTGCACGAAGCATTCGCGTTGGCCGTCGAGCAGTGGGACACCGACGGCGTTCCGGCCAACCCGCGGGCGTGGCTCGTGTCGGCCGGGCGGTTCAAGGCCATCGACACCATCCGCCGCCGCAAGCGGTTGGACGCCTCCCTCGCCACCATCAACGAACGGCAAGAATCCCTCGCCGTTCCCGAGCGCGACCGCGATGAAATCGAAGACGACCGCCTGCGGCTCATCTTCACCTGCTGCCACCCGGCCCTGGCCCTCGAAGCCCAGGTCGCGCTCACGCTCCGCGAAGTGTGCGGCCTGACCACCGAGCAAATCGCGTCCGCCTTCCTCACCACGCCGGCCACCATCGCGCAGCGGATCGTCCGCGGCAAGGCGAAGATTCGCGGGGCGGGCATCCCCTTCGAGGTGCCGTCGCGGGCCGACCTGCCGGACCGACTGGAGTCGGTGCTCTCGGTGGTCTATCTCGTCTTCAACGAAGGCTATTCCGCGTCGTCGGGTGAGTTGCTCACACGGGCGGACCTCTCGGCGGAGGCAATCAATCTCGGGCGGTTGCTCGTGGAGCTGCATTCCGACCCGGACGCCCTCGGCCTGCTCGCGCTCATGCTGTTGCACGAGTCGCGGCGGGCGGCTCGCACCTCGCCCGCTGGCGATCTGGTACTGCTCGAAGATCAGGACCGCACGCGGTGGAACCATGCCCAGATCGCCGACGGGCAGGCACTCGTCGAGCGAGCGTTGGCGGCCGGGCCGGTCGGCGGGTATGCGATTCAAGCGGCCATCGCAGCCGTTCACGCTGGGGCGGCCGCGTTCGCCGATACCGACTGGCCGCAGATCGTCGCCCTGTACGACCTGCTCAGGCAGGCCGATCCGTCGCCGGTGGTGGCCCTCAACCGGGCCGTGGCCGTGGCCATGCGCGATGGCCCAGCGGCGGGGCTGGCCCTGGTGGACGACTTGCTGAGCCGCGGCGAACTGACGAACTACCACCTCGCGCATGCCGCCCGGGCCGACCTGTGCCGGCGACTGGGCGACACGCCCGCGGCCAGCGAATCGTACCGGCGGGCGTTGGAACTGGCGCAGCAGGAGCCCGAACGCCGGTTCCTCGACCGCCGCCTGCGCGAACTCGGCTGAATTTTTTCCGGCCCGCCTGTCGATTCTTCCCTTCGTCGAACGACTACTTTGCAGAAGCCCTTTCCGTGGAGAATCGCGATGAAGTACATGCTGCTCATTTACACCAATGAGGCTGATTATGCCGACGGCGAGCGGGCCGCGTGCATGAGCGAATCGGTCGATCTGTGCCACCAACTTAAGGCCCGCGGACAGTATATCGCGGCGTCGCCGCTGCACTCGGTTTCGCTGGCCACGAGCGTCCGCGTTCGCGAGGGCAAGCGGCTCGTCACCGATGGGCCGTTCGCCGAGACGCGCGAGCAACTCGGCGGCTACTTCCTCATCGACGCCACCGACCTCGACGCCGCCATCGACATCGCAAGCCGCATTCCCGGTGCCCGCAAGGGCACCGTCGAGATTCGCCCGATCGAAGAGTTGCAGACCCTTCCCTCATAACCTGACCCGGAGAACACCGATGATTCTCGCCAACCCCGTTTACGAGCGGCCCGCCATGAACACCACGCCTCCCCCGCCGGCCACGTCGAAGACCATGATCTGGCTCGGCCGCGTGCTGGGGGCGTTGCCTACACTCTTCCTGCTGATGGACGCCGGGATGAAGCTGGCGAAGCCGGACTTCGTCGTGGAAGCGACGACGAAGCTTGGCTACGCGGAAGCGGTGATCGTGCCGCTCGGCATCGTGCTGATGCTCTCGACGATCCTGTACCTGATCCCGCGCACGGCCGTCCTCGGGGCGATCCTGTTGACCGGCTACCTCGGCGGTGCGGTGGACGTTCACGTGCGGGTGGGCCACGGCGCGTTCGAGATTCTGTTCCCGGTCGTCTTTGGTATCTTCCTCTGGCTCGGTCTCTACCTGCGCGACGCCCGTGTGCGGTCGCTGGTGCCGCTTCGGTCGATTTAACTTTACCCCCACTCGGAGATCGTGCGACGAAAGTCATGGTGATCGTGAAGGCGACGAAGTGCCCGAACCCGATGCTCGACGATTCGGAACTGGAAATCCGCCCGGTCGGCTGTGGCGGTTGAAACAAGAAGGCTTAACCCCAACCCGAGGGCACCGATGGCGACGAAGATTTTCGTGAACCTGCCGTTCCGCGACCTGCCCGCCTCGCAAGCGTTTTTCACCGCGATGGGCTACCAGTTCAACAAACAGTTCTGCGACGACACGGCCTCGTGCCTGGTCATCAGCGAGCACATCTACGCAATGCTGCTAACGCACGACAAGTTCGTCCAACTCTCGCCGCACCCCATCTGTGACGCGACGACAAACAAGGAAGTGCTGATCTGCCTCAGTTGCGAGAGCCGGGCACACGTGGACGAGCTGGCCGACAAGGCCGTGGCTGCCGGTGCCACGACGTTCGAAGAGCCGTCGGACCACGGCTTCATGTACGCCCGCAGCTTCCTGGACCTCGACGGCCACGGGTGGAACCTGATGTACATGGACCCGTCGTTCGTGCAGCCAGAGTAACTCGGGCGTCTCGCGTTTCTTTTCGGCAGAGTCCCCACGCTCCGCGGCCGGCGCGCTACAATTCCAGCGATGAATCTCCTCGTCACCGCTGGTAGTCCCCGTTCGCCCATCGACAAGGTGCGGTGCGTGGGCACGCTCTTCACCGGCCGCACCGGGTCGGAGGTTGCCCTGGCGGCGTGGGGCCGTGGGCACACGGTTACGTTGCTCACGGCCAACGCCGAGCGGGTGCCGGAACTGCCCACCGACGCCGGCCTGTCGGAACGGCGACTACTGCCCATTGTCTACAACACCTTCGACGATCTCTCGGCCCTCATGCAGCAACAACTGCGGGCGAAGCCGATCGACGTGCTCGTTCACACCGCCGCCGCCGCCGACTACCTCGTGGCCGGCACCTTCGCCCCGGAACTCGGCACGTATTTCAACGCGCGTAGCAAGGCGTGGGAATCTCCCCAACAGCCGGGCATGGTCGAGCAGCCGACCGACCGGGCGAACAGCGGCGAGCCGGAACTGTGGGTGCGGCTGGTGCGGGCACCCCGTCTGGTGGACCGCCTGCGCGGGCCGTGGGGGTATAAGGGGCTGTTCGTTCGGTTCACGCTGGAGGCGACCCGCACCGACGGCGAACTGCGCGGGGCGGCCGAGTTCACGCGGAAGCAGTCCGAAGCCGACCTGATCGTGGCCGCCACGTTCGAGTCGATGGCCCACTGGGTGCTGCTCGGCCCAGTGGACGGCCGCTACGAGCGGGTGCCGCGGCGGGAACTGCCAGACCGGCTCATGCTCGTGGTCGAGCACATGCGGCGGACCAAACAAGGAAGTTGGCACGATGAGTAATGTCCTCCTCGGCGTGACCGGCTCGGTCGCGGCGATCAAGACACCGGACCTGACGGCCGCCCTTCAGGCGAACGGGCACACGGTCACGGTGGTGGCCACCAACGCGGCCGCGTACTTCTTCGACTTGGCCGCTGTGCCGTGCCCAGTGGTGCGCGATGCCGACGAGTGGCCGAACGACCAGTACACCCGCGGCGACGCAGTGCGGCACATCGAACTGCGGAAGTGGGCCGACGTGTTCGTGATCGCCCCGCTGGACGCGAACACGCTGGCGAAGCTGGCCGTGGGGATGTGCGACAACTGCCTGACGTGCGTCTGGCGGGCCTGGGACCCGGCGAAGCCGGTGGTGCTGGCCCCGGCCATGAACACGCTGATGTGGCAGCACCCCTTCACCCGCCGCCACCTACGCTCGATCGCGGCCGACTTCGGCGGCGGCCACATCCCCGGCCACTTCGACGAAGACGTGCTGATCCCCGTCATGAACGATCGCTGCAAGGGCCTGCGAGTCGCGGCCCCCATCTCGAAGGCCCTCGCCTGCGGCGACGTGGGCATCGGCGCGATGGCCGGCGTCGAGGAGATCGCGGGGCTGGTGGGGTAGCAGGCGTGGGAAGTCGGCCTTTTGCCACACCTCAAGATGCGAATTGTCGGACCGGGTGAGCACGTCGATATGTTGCAAGTCCCGACCCGCCGGTCAGGAAATTCTTGACCGCAGTTTCCGTCTGGCGGTATTATCCCATCTGTGGATTGGGATAATCCCTGATTTGGCCGCCGCCGGGCTGTCGCAGTCCGGTGGCTGTTGAAGGGAGGGCGCTCCCTGCACTTTGCTGAAAGCGTCCTGGCACTCAGCTCCGCCATTCCAAGGTGCTGATGGGGGGCCGGTCCCTGTCCGCCCCAGGAACGTTAGGAGAGCCTAACTGATTAAGAGGCCTTGATCTTCGATGGTGACTTCGATTCGGCGCGCGGCTTCGCCCGGCTCGCTTTTGCGAGTCGAATCAATCGATCCTTTTTCATTCCGGTCTGTCGCTCTCCCCGGGCGGCGGATGCCAGGACGCCTCTGGCTTCACGCAGCCGTCGGTTGCACCTCGTCCGTCTGGCCGATCTTGCGAAGCTCGTAGCCCAACTCTTTCGCACGCCGATGCAGGCTCTTCTCCATCCGCTTGCGATGCTCGATCACGAACTCCGCTTCGCTTCGCTTCTGATACGCCACCCCGTACCGCAGCACCGTGTAGAAGATCCGCGCCAGCTTGTGCGCCGTCGCCGTGATCGCCTTCGGGGCGCCCAGAC
>JBBQCQ010000302.1:0-5542 GCA_038318835.1 Gemmatales bacterium
CGCGAACCGGCTTTCAACCGACGCCCGACACACTGGCCCGCATGACCGACGAGCAGCGGAAGCAACTCGACGAAATTCGCGACCGTGGCCAGCAGCAGCAGCAAGACCAACAGCAGGGCAACCAGACGACCCCACCGGCCACCCGCACAGCCGACTACAAGGCGGTCTCCCCGGACAAGAAGAAGTACGTCTACGCCTTCAAGCACAACCTTTATCTGGCCGACGAGGGGGCCGAAGACAAGGCCGTCCAACTGAGCAAAGACGGCGCGGACGAGTACACCTTCGGCCAGCAGCGCGTTACCTTCGGCCGCGGGCGACAAGTCGGCAGCGAGGCTCAAACGCAGACGGAGGGCGAGGCCAAGACGCCGCCGGCCGAGGAGCGAAAGTCGCGGCCCAACGTGACATGGTCGCCCGACTCGAAGGCGTTCTTCGTCTCGCGGTCGGACAGCCGTGGCGTGCAGGAACTGTACCTCGTCGATTCGCTCGCCCAACCGCGGCCGAAGCTCGAACAGTACAAGTACCCGATGCCCGGCGAAGAGAAGATCCGCAAGCAGGAACTCTTCTACTGCGACGTGGCGAAAAAATCGCTCACGCTCGTGAAGCCGAAGTGGAAGGACGAGCGGTTCTCCGGCGTCGTCTGGGGCAAGACCGCCGGTGAACTCCGATTCATCCGCCGCGATCGCCTTCAGCGAAACTTGACGATCTGCACCATCGACGTCCTCACCGGCACCGAGAAAAGTCTGCTCGCCGAGTCGTTCGACTCGGCCTTCCTCGACTCACAGCCGGTCCGATTCGTCGAAGAGACGGACGAACTCATCTGGTGGTCGGAACGCAGCGGCTGGGGCCACTTCTACCTGTACGGCCGCGACGGCACGCTAAAGAACGCCATCACGGCCGGTCAGTGGCGGACGAGCCGGCTCGTCGAAGTGGACGGCAAGAACAAGCAACTCTACTTCGTCGGCAACGCCCGCGAACCCGGCGAGAACATCTATTACAACCACCTCTATCGCGTGCGGTTCGACGGCACCGGGCTGACGCAACTCGACCCGAGTCTGGAGCCCGACGGCACGACGAAGTACGCCCCCGTGCAGGGCGGGTTGAACCACACGTCGTACCTGTCGCCGTCGAAGAAGTACGTCGTGACGACGGCGAGCGCGACCGACCACCCACCAGTTTCGCTGGTCTACGACGAGGCCGGGGTACCCCTCTTGACGCTTGAGCAGACAGACTTGACTCAGTTGAAAGCGACCGGATGGAAGGTGCCCGAGACCTTCGTGGTGAAGGCAGCCGACGGCGTGACTGACCTGTACGGCAACCTGTGGAAGCCCTTCGACTTCGACCCGAAGAAAGTGTACCCGATCATCGCCAACGTCTACCCCGGCCCGCAGACGGAGGGCGTCACGCACAAGTTCTCGGCCTTCAGCACCACGATGCAAATGGCCCAACTCGGGTTCATCGTCATCCAGGTCGGCCACCGCGGCGGCAGCCCGGAGCGGTCGAAGGCGTACCACAGTTTCGGGTATTACAACCTCCGCGACTACGGCCTCGTTGACAAGAAGGCGGCCATCGAGCAACTCGCCGCCCGGCACGCGTTCATCGACCTGAACCGCGTCGGCATCTTTGGCCACTCAGGCGGCGGGTTCATGTCGGCCGCGGCCGTGTTGCAGCCGCCGTACAACGACTTCTTCAAGGCGGCCGTGGCGAGCGCCGGGAACCACGACAACAACATTTACAACGACAACTGGTCCGAGCGATACCACGGCATGAAGGAAGTGGCCGTCGCCGAGGAAAAGAAAGACACCACAGCTAACCAGGGCGAGACGCGAACGGGCACCGGCCAAGGCGGGGGTCGGCGGCGACCGCCGGAAGATGAAGCGATCGAAGATGAGATCGAGGCCTTGCTGACCGGCTTCGACCCCGATGACAAACAGTCGGTCGCGGAAGTGGAGAAGAAGCTGGCCGAGTTACAGCAGAAGCTCATCGAGGCGAAACTCGCAGCCAAGCATGCCGAGGAGAAGAAGACCGCCGAGGCCAAGCAAGACGTGAAAAAGGTGGAGGAAAAGAAGGACGATAAGAAAGTCGAGGAAAAGAAGACGACCGAAGAAGCCAAGACGACCGAGGTGAAGAAGGACGACAAGAAAGTCGAGGAAAAGAAGACTGTGCCGCAGATGAAGTTCGAGATTAAAGTGCCGACGAACGCGGAACTGGCGGCGAACCTGAAGGGGCACCTGCTGCTGGTTCACGGGGAGATCGACAACAACGTCCACCCGGCGAACACCATGCGGCTGACCGACGCGCTCATCAAGGCGAACAAGCGGTTCGAGTTGCTCATCATCCCCGGTGCCCGGCACGGCTTCGGCGTGGCCCAGCCGTACTTCACGCAACGGATGTGGGACTTCTTCGCCGAGCACCTCCTCGCCGACCGCCAGACGAAGGCCGACATCTACGAGAAGGACCCGAAGCGGCGGTAGTGACTTTTCGGCCGCCGCTTCGTAGGGTGGTGCCGAGGAGTCTTCGACGAGGCCCACCAGAACGGCAACCGCTCCCACGGTGGGCCTCGAAGCCTCGGCACCACCCTACGAAGCACGGAACCATGCACTCGATCGTGTCCGCAACAAACCTCGAAACCGAACGCCCTGACACACACGGCAAGGCTCTCCGCATCAACATCGACAAGCGGCGGTATGGCACCTTCGCCGAGATCGGGGCCGGGCAGGAGGTCGTGCGGTGGTTCTTCCGCGTCGGCGGTGCGGCCGGCACCATCGCGAAGAGCATGTCGGCCTACGACATGACCGTGAGCGATGCCATCTACGGGCAGGCGAACCGGTATGTCAGCCGACAGCGGTTGGAGGCGATGCTCGACCACGAGTACAAGCTCAACCTCGAACGCCTCTCAAACAGCCGCGAGGACACCACATCGTTTTTCGCGTTCGCCGACACCGTCTCGGCCCGCAACTTCCAGGGCACCAACGATTGCCAGGGGTGGATGGGCGTACGGTTTCAGGTCTACCCGCGGGACCAGCCAACGCAGGTCATCATCCACTTCCGCCTGATGGACCCGTCCAACCTGCTCCAACAAGAAACCATCGGCATTATCGGCGTGAACCTGCTCTACGCCGCATTTTTCCTGCACCACGAGCCGGAAATCTTCATCCAATCGTTGATGGACGACCTGAATTCGAGCCGCATCGAGATCGACCTGATCGAGTTCACCGGCATCGGCTTTCGCGCGGTAGACAACCGCTTGATGAGCCTCAGCCTCGTGCGGCACAAGCTGTCGAAGGCGGCCATGTTCGGCCCCGACGGCAAGGTCCTGCTCTCGAGCGAGTTGCTGTACAAGAAGCCGGTCCTGGTGGAACGCGGCAGCTTCCGCCCGGTCACGCACGTCAACCTGGATATCCTCCGGGCAGCCACGGTGAAGTTCCAGGAGATGCTGCCGGACGAGGACAAGAATCGCATCGTCAATGTGGCCGAGATCACGATGCGAAACCTCATGGGAGGCCGGGACACGGGCACGCCAGACATCCGCGACTTCCTCAGCCGGGCCGATGCGATGAGCGCGTGCGGGCTGAACGTGATGGTGTCCGACTTTTCAGAGTTCTACCGCCTGGCCGGCCACCTGCGACGGCAAACCGTCAAACCGATCGGGCTAGCGATGGGGCTAGTCACCGTTCCTGAAATTTTCGACACGAGCTATTACGCGAACCTCGACGGCGGTCTGCTCGAAGCCCTCGGCCGATTGCTCCGGGGCGATGTGTCGCTGTTCATCTACCCCTACGTGAACCGGCGGACGGGCGAAGTGATGACGATCGACAACCTGGACCTGCCGCCGGACAGTAAGCCGTTGTACGACTACGCCGTCCGCAATGGCCGCATCCGCGGGCTGGAGAGCCTGAACGAAGGGTACTTGAAGATCGACAGCCGCGACGTGCTGAAACTGATCGCGATCGGAGACGCCACCTGGGAACAGATGGTTCCAGAACCAGTGGTGAAACTCATCCGCGAACGCGGCCTGTTTGGCTGCAAGAAGTGAAGAGTCCTGGCCACAGATGAACACGGATAAATACAGATGGGCTAACCGTTCTCGGCCTACCGTGTTCACCTTGACTGGCGTGGCTTCCGGCGGGCATTGTCGGGCATGACCCGGCCGGCCTCCATTCCAATCGACTTGTAGATGCCATCCCCGCGACCCTGCGCATCGCCATCGGGGTCATCGTCTCCGAGTTGGAGGCCCGCGCAGCGCACCTAATGGAGTCTCATTCGGTTTGTTGTGAGTGGCCAGTTGGCGGCGAATAATGGTTCATGAAACCACGGTTTGTTCGGGAGTTCACGGGATCCGAGCGTCGGGAACTCGACGTCGCCCTTCGCAGCCGCCAGGCCTTTACCCTTCGGAGAGCCCAGATCCTTCTGGCCAGTGCCCAACACCATCCTCCCACCCAAATCGCACAACGACTCGGATGTGCTACCGGAACCGTCCGCAACACCATCCACGCCTTTGAAGCTGAAGGTGTCCGTTGCCTGTGCGAGAAGAAACGCGGACCCAAGCACGTCCAACCGATCCTTGGCGAGGCGAAGACCGAGCCCCTCAAGGCCATCCTCCACCAATCCCCACGTCGCTTCGGCAAGGCCCGGAGCACCTGGACGTTGGACCTTCTGGCGGATGTGGCCTTCGAGAAAGGGCTGACGCCCCGGCGACTGTCCCACGAGGCGGTCCGCCAGGCGCTCAAGCGTCTGGCCCACGGGTGGAAGCGGGCCAAGACGTGGATCACCAGCCCCGACCCAGCTTACGCGAGGAAGAAGCACGCCCGCGACCGCTTGACCCGCCTGGCGGCGACGCATCCGGAGTGGGTGTTGGGCTACCAGGACGAGTGCTGGTGGAGTCGGCTGGCGTTGCCGGGAATGCACGCCTGGGCGACGCACGACGACCCGCTGCGTCTGGTCGAGCGGAGTGTGCCGAAGGGGGACACCGACCCGAAGGCGTTGTCGTGCTACGGGCTGTTGCGGGCGGACACGGGCGGGATGATGCTGCGATTCGTGGCCGGTCGCCCGGTGAGCCAGGTGACGGAGGACTACCTGGGGTGGGCGTGCGAGCGTTTGAAGGCCGAGGGGAAAAAGGCATTGCTGCTGGTGTGGGACAACGCGGCGTGGCACGTGAGCAAACGTGTGCGGGCGTGGATCAGAGCCCACAACCGTAAGGCGAAGGCGGAGGGTGGTGTTCGGATCGTGGCGTGCTTCCTGCCGGTGAAGAGTCCGTGGCTGAACCCGATCGAGCCGAAGTGGGCGCACGGGAAGAAGGCCATCGTCGAGCCGGAGGAGTTGCTCTCGGCTAGCGAAGTCCGAACCCGTGTCTGTGACTACTACGGCTGCGAACACCTGGAGCCCCTCGCACAACTATCCGCTTGAAACTGTCCTAGCAGGGTGCGGAAAAACTCTCGTTGCCAGGACAATTCTATCGCGCTAAACTCCTCCCATCGCAACCGGGAGGCGACCATGCGCGGACGTACCGATCAACAACTGCCCCTCTTCCACACCTTCGAAGTCG
>JBBQCQ010000303.1:0-5533 GCA_038318835.1 Gemmatales bacterium
GACACACACACCTACGATAACCTCGCGAAGGTTCGCGAGGCGGCGACGGTCTTCGCCACCCAGTCGATGAAGACGCCCGCCGCACTCACCAACGCGATGCCGGCCCACTGGCACGGGCTGTCGCCGACGACGGAATGGTTCGCACACGATGGAGCAGTGACGAACGCCTGGTCCGCGGACAACGCCTACCTGCTGTTCGACACCCCGCTGACCGGCACGTTTGAGTTCAGTGCGGACGTGTATCAGGGCGGGTGGAAGGAGAGCCACGGCGGGTACGCGGGCGTCGTTTATCAGCCGTGCGGCGAGAACGTGCAAACCATGCTCCATCCCGTCATGCGGGCCGACGATATGGTCGTCAAAACACAGATGAAGTCGATGAAGAAGGAGTCGTTCAACCGCATGACCCTCCGCGTCACGCCGAAGAAGGTGACCTGCTTGTGGAATGGCGAGGTCTTCTACGAGGACGACGACCCGTCGGCCGTCAGTCCGTGGGTGATGCTGTATGGCACGAACAGCCGCAAGCCGCTGTTCCGCAATCCGACGCTCACCGGCACGCCGGATGTGTTAGCCGAGGTCAAACTGACCAACGGCAGCGACCTGAACGGCTGGTTCTCGCACTTCCCCGATGCCGTTCTGCCGAAGTTGCTTCAAAAGCGAGAGCAGCAACGCAACGAGGGCAAGACCCGCAATGCCAACGAGGAGGAACCGGCCCAAGAGAAGCAGGAGCCGAACTACGACTGGCAGGCGAAGGACGGGGAACTGCTCGGCCGCAAACTCGACGATGCCACCGGCCCGGCCCGGCAAGCGAAGCTGAGCTACTTCCGCCCGTTGCGGCCGGGGGAGATGATTCGCTACGAGTTCTACCACGAGACCGGCAAGTCGCACGTCCACCCGAGCCTCGGCCGCGTGGCTCTCTTGCTCGAACCGGCCGGCGTCAAACTTCACTGGCTCACCAACGGAAGCGACGATTGGACCGGTCTGCCAACCGAGAACGCCACGAAGGTCGAGGGGGCGACGAAGTTCGAGTTGAAGGAAAAGGACTGGAATACCGTGACGGTCGCGACTTCCGCTGACGGCGTGACGATCACGCTCAACGGTGCGAGCGTGTACGAAGGGAAGCTGGACGCGGCCGACCGCACATTCGGCTTCTTCCACTATCGCGACAAGACGGCCGCACGTATGCGGAACGTCGTCCTCACGGGCAACTGGCCGAAGAAGCTCGATTCGCTCGACGCGGTCGCATTCGTCACGAAGGCTCCATCGCCGACCGTGGCGAAGGCCCGGCGGCAAGAGGTCGGCGAGCAATACTTCGCCGGCGACCCGGCCGAGTTGCTGGCGAAAGCGAAGAAACTCCCGCCGGCCGAGCGATACAAGGTGCTCGCCGGCTGGGTGCTGCCCGGCCCGATGCAACCGGGCTTCCAACTCGCCGGCGTGATGACGCCGCAAGACGTACTCGGCGTGATGGACGCCAAGGACCAACCGGCCGGCCGGCGAGTCTTCCTCGGGGCGAAGTTCGAGGCTCCGTGCCTCGCCCTGATGGCGACCGCGAAGGAGTTGAGCAAACTCGACGAGCTTACGAGCCTCGTCGCGAAGGCTCAGCCGCTGGAACCCGACGCCAACTTCGACCGCGATCGGAAGGCATTGCTCGCCCTCGTCGCGATTGTGAAGGGGAACGACGCCGAGGCGGGCGGGATGCTGACGGAGATCATCGCCGTCGCGAAGACGATGAAGCCGGACGAGAAGGCCATGAACCGCTGGGCCGACTTCGTGGTCACTCACGCAGCTCTTGAACGTCCGCCGCTCGCGAAAGCCGCGAGCGAAATGGCTATTGCCATGATCGCGAACTGGCAGAAATCGACGTTGGAGAATAAGCCGTTCGACGGCCGCGATGTTTGGGCGCGGCTGTACCACTCGCTGAAAGGGCGGACGGAACTCGCCACCAACCCAGATGGCAGCCCGCGGTTCGGGTCGGATGCGGCCCTGGTTCACTGGGCGTCGGTGCCAAACTTCGACTCGTGGAGCCGCAGCCAGGGGATGGATGCTCCGCACTGGGCCGTTCGCGACAAGTCCATCGTCCACTATCCCGGCCACAACAACGACTACCTGTTCCTGAAGACACCCGTCCGCGGCAACTTCGAGGTCACGTGCGATCTACGGCTCCAGGGGTGGTCCGAGTCGCACGTCCGGTACGGTGGCTATCAGCTCGAACTGAGCCACGACAGCAAGACGTTCAAGGTGCAACCGACGGTCCGCCACGACGGCCGCACCACCACGATTCAGCCGCCGCTCAACAAGTTCGAGAAGAACGTCTACCCGTTCAAGATGGTGGTGAAGGACGGCGTGATGACTTGTTTCGTTGGCGACCGCAAGCTGCACGAAGAGCGAATCGGCGTGAACTGCGACCCGTGGATCGCGCTACATAGCTTCTACCAGGTGACGGGCGAGACGGCGAACCTGAAGATCACCGGCGACCTAAAAGTGCCGGAAGTCGTGGACATGCTGTCGTCCGAAACGCTGGCGATGTGGCGGCCGTACCTCGGCGAGATTTGGGCGAAGCGCGGCGAGGAAATCTTCCAGGCCGGCGCACGACCGGAACCGCTGCCAGACGGCAAGCCGGAGGTTCGCACTTTCCCGGAGCACGCCATCTACTATCAGCGGCCGATGCTCGAAGACGGCACTGTGGAGTACGAGTTCTACTACGACCCAGACAACGCGATGACCTACCCGATGCTCGACCGACTCGTGGTGATGCTCGAACCGGACGGGGCGAAACTGCACTGGCTGACCGACAGCTGGCACGACAAAAGTGGAGTGAAGTTCGACAATATGACGCCACAGGAGAAGCCGACGACGGTACCCCTGAAGGTGAAGCAGTGGAACAAGGCGAAGCTCGCCGTCGTCGGCGACAAGTTGACCGTTAGCGTGAACGGCACGGCCGTCTTCGAGCGTGACATTGAGCCGACGAACCAGCGGACGTTCGGCTTCTTCCATTACACCGATCGCACCGAGGCCCGCGTGCGAAACGCCGTCCTCCGTGGCAACTGGGGGAAGGAACTGCCGAAGGGCGACGCGCTGTTCGAGGTGAAGAAGTAGTCGTGCTGTTCGAGCTGAAGGTGAAATTCGGATGTATGGTTTTAGCCGTTCCGCGGCTGAAAACTTCGGTGCTCACGAGAAGAGGTCGTTCGCATGGCTCGTGCTGCTATTCTTGTCCTGTTCGCTGTTGTCGCCTTCGTGCCGGCGGCCGATCCGCCGGCGAAGCCGAAGACAGACGCCTTTCCGGAGGCGTCGCAGTACGAGGACAAGCCGGCCACACTCACGCACGACGAGGAAGTGCTGGCGGTCGCGTACTCGCCGGACGGCAGCATTGTCGCAACAGGCGGGGCGAACAAAGCCGTCGTGCTGTGGGAAGCGTCCACCGGCAAGAAACTCGCGACGCTCGCCGAACACGACGACGCCGTGGCCGCGGTTGCCTTCAGCCGGGACGGCAAGAAACTGGCCTCGGCATCCTACGACAAGTCCGTGCGGGTCTGGGACATCGCTACCCGCAAGCGGACGCACATCCTCCGCGGCCACGAGAACGCGGTGCTGGCGGTGGCGTTCCTGCCGGACAACGTCACGCTGCTGAGCGGCAGTGCCGACAAAACGCTGAAGGTGTGGAACCTGGCGACCGGCAAGGAAACTAGCAACTACGAAGAACATAAAGGGGCAATCTGGTGCATCGCCGTGGCTCCCGACGGCATGACGTTCGCCACCGGCAGCTCCGATAAGCGGATCAATCTCTGGAACACAAAGTTCGAAGTAACTGGCACGCTGAAGGGTCACACCAGCTTCGTGCGGGCGATCGCGTTCTCGCCGGACGGTGCCTTCCTCGCGTCCGGGTCGGAAGACAACTCGGCCCGCATCTGGGACTTGTCCTCGAAGGAAACCGTCCACACGCTCGCCGGGCACGCAGACATCGTCACCGGCGTCGCCTTCTCGCCGCGGGGGCAACTGCTCGCCACCGTGAGCGCCGACAAATCGCTCCGGTTGTGGGAGACAAAGACCGGCGGGCAACTCGCGGCGATGGAGGAGGGGCACGCGGAGGCGATCTACGGCGTTGCGTTCGCCCCGAACGGCCGGCAGATCGCGACGGTCAGCCTCGACCACACGCTCGGCACCTGGAATGCCGCCCTGCCGCGGGTGTTTCCGGCGTCGGTCGTGCCGAGCAAGACCGGCGGCACCGGCGTGTCCGCACTGTCGCCGGACGGCAAACGGCTGGCCACGGTCGGCGAGAAGTTCGCCATCCACGTTCAGGACGCGAAGACCGGCGAGATCATCGCGACACTGAAGGGGCACAAAGGCACGATCACGCAACTGGCCTTCTCGCCGGACGGCGCGAAGCTCATCAGTGTGGCCCGCGACCGCCTCGGCATCTTGTGGGACGCGACCACCGGCAAGCAACTCGCGCTGCTGGACGGCCACCGCGGTGCGGTGCGGGCGGCGGCGTTCTCACCGGACGGCAAGACGTTCGTCACCGCGGGCACCGACAAACGTATCCTGGTGTACGACAACCCCGCACCGGGGGCCGACTTGAACGAATTCCGCGAGCGGGCCGCCCTCGACGGCCACACCGCGACCATCACGGCCCTCGCCTTCTCGCCGGATGGTCGCTTCCTGGTCAGCGGCACGGACATCATAAAGAAAAACGCTCCGTCGGAAGTGAAACTGTGGGACATCCTCGCTGGCAAGCCGTTGGCCGGTTGGAGCGACCATACCGGCGAAGTCCTCGCCCTCGCGTTCCACCCTACGCGGCCGCTGTTCGCCTCGGCCGGGGCCGATTCCGCCATCCGCGTTTGGGACGCCGATGTGAAGAAACTCGTCCACACCCAACGCACCCAGGCCGCCGTGGCGTCGGTCGCGTTCACGGCCG
This sequence comes from Gemmatales bacterium, assembly GCA_038318835.1. Lineage (GTDB taxonomy): Bacteria > Planctomycetota > Planctomycetia > Gemmatales > Gemmataceae > Limnoglobus. Next base: position 4,910 of record JBBQCQ010000303.1, read on the forward strand.
ACGGCGGGGAACTGCTGTTCGGTACCGTCGGCAAGTCGCTCGTCGCCCTCGACACCACGGCGTGGGCCGAGCAAGCCCGGTTCGTCGGGCACACCAGCGCCATCACCGGCATCTTCCCCGTAAAGGCTGCGGACAAGATCGTGTTCACCGTCACTGCCGATGCGACGGTTCGTACCTTCAACCTGACGCGATCCGCTAACCTCGGCACGCGGTTCACCGGCCACGAGAGTTGGGTATCTTGCCTACAACTGACGCCCGACGGCAAGAAGCTTGTCTCGGCCGGGTGGGACGGGTTGGTCCGCGTCTGGGACCCGGCGAAGGGGAAGGAACCCGACGCGATGGAAGACCTGATGGGCAAAGTCCTCTGCATGGCCCTCAGCAAGGACGGGAAGTTCGCAGTCACCGGCGGCGGCAACGGCGAACTCGTCGTCTGGAACATCGAGACGCAGGAGCAAGTCGCGAAGTTCGAGGACTACGATGAGGAAGATGACATCACCGGCGTGGCCTTCACGCCCGACGGCAAGTTCGTGGTGGCCGGCGGGAACGATTCGATTGTTCGCGTTTGGGAGATCGCCACCGGCAAGGAGGTCAAGCGGTTCAAGGTGAAGGACGCTGTCACCGCCC
>JBBQCQ010000304.1:0-5526 GCA_038318835.1 Gemmatales bacterium
CGATCACACCATCCTTCACGCTCCACAGGTCGGCGTAGCCTTCCCAGCCGTCGAGGGTCTTACCGTCGAACAGCTTGATGGTCTCGCTGGTGCCGGTCTTGGGCGGCACGATGGGGGCGACCTTCGGGGCGGCCTTCTTGGGCTGGGCGGGTTTGTCCTGGCCGGTGGCCATGCCGGCGGCGAGCAGGCCGAGGAACAACGCGAATCGACGCATGGGAGAACTCCGAGAGGGGTGGCGGGATGGTCCACGCTGGGATGCTACGAGAACGCACCGCCGAAAGCCGCTGGAAAATGTCCTGGGAACTTTTCGCTCCCCATCGCGTCGATAATTTCGTATTCTCGAATCACCTACCTCCCCCTGCTTTCCCCCGTTCGCTCCGAGACGCCACACAATGACTGCTCCCGCCAACGACGCCGAGATGGTGGAGAAACTTCGCGCGGCCCACCAGAAGTTGCGGGCCGAGATCGGCAAGGTCATCATCGGCCAGGATCAGGTGGTCGATCAGTTGCTCATGGCGATCTTCTGCCGGTCCCACGCACTGCTCATGGGTGTGCCGGGGTTGGCGAAGACGCTCATGGTCAGCACCCTGTCGCAAGCTCTGGAACTGAGCTTCAAGCGGGTGCAGTTCACCCCCGACTTGATGCCGTCGGACATCACTGGCAGCGAAGTCATTCAAGATGACCCGGTCACCCGGCAGCGGATGTTCAAGTTCCTGCCCGGCCCGCTGTTCGCGAACATCGTGCTGGCGGACGAAATCAACCGCACACCGCCGAAGACGCAGGCTGCCTTACTCGAAGCCATGCAAGAACGGAAGGCGACCGTCGGCGGGGTGGACCACCCGATGCGGAACCCGTTCTTTGTGCTGGCCACGCAAAATCCGATCGAGCAGGAAGGCACGTACCCATTGCCGGAAGCCCAACTCGACCGCTTTTTGTTCCTCATCAAGGTCGATTACCCGACCGACGAGGAAGAAGAACAGATCATGCGGATCGGCACCTCGGACACGACGACGAAGGTAACGCCGGTGCTCAACGGCGACGACATCATCGCGCTACAACAGGTCGTGCGGCGGGTGCCGGTGTCGGATAAAGTCTTCCACTTCGCGAAGCGGATCACGCGGATGAGCCGGCCGAACACGCCGGAGGCGGCCGACTTCGTGAACAAGTGGCTCACGTGGGGGGCCGGCCCACGGGCGAGCATGAACCTGATCCTCGCGGCGAAGGCGAACGCCGTCCTCCGCGGGTCGAACCACGTCTCTGGCGACGACATCGTGGCCGTGGCGATGCCGATCTTGCGGCACCGCCTGATCGTGAACTTCGCCGCCCAGAGTGAAGGCATCACAGTGGACGAAGTCATCCGTCAACTGATCCGCGCGGCGGCGAAGCTCGTGGCGGCATAAAGAAAGCAGAACCTCGCGCAGAGTCGCAGAGAAGAGAAGGAAGCGAGAAGAGAAGATTGTTTTCTTCAAGAATGATTTCTCTCTTGTCTTCTTGGCGTCTTAGCGGCTTTGCATGAGAAAAGGTTTTATCATGCCTTCAGCACTCCTTCAGCCCGATATTCTCGCCCGTGCGGAAGCCCTCGGCGTGGCCGCGCGACAGGTCGTCGAGGGGATGCGTGTCGGCGATCACAAGTCGCCGTTTCGCGGGTTCTCCGTCGAGTTCGTGCAGCACCGCGAGTACGTGCCGGGCGACGACATCCGGCACATCGACTGGAAGGGGTACGGCCGCAGCGAGCGGTACACCATCAAGCAATACGAGCAGGAGACGAACTACACCGCCCACATGGTCCTCGACGGTAGCAACTCCATGCGGTACGGCGAGGGGCTGACGAACAAGTTGGAGTACGCGAAGCTGCTGGTGGCGTCGCTCAGCTACGTGATCGTCAAGCAACGCGACGCGGTCGGCCTTCGTATCTTCGACTCGACGTGGCGGGCCGAACTGCCGCCGAGCAGTCAGATGAACAACGTGAACGTCATCTGCCGAACGCTCGAAGAAGCTCAGCCGGCCGAGAAGACGGGCACCGGGCCACTCCTCGAACAACTGGCCGAGCGGGTGTCACGGCGGGGTATCATCTGCCTCGTCACCGACGGCTTCGACGACGTGCAACCGCTGTTGAAGGGTCTGCAATACCTGCGGTTTCGCGGGCACGAGGTTGTCCTCTTCCACGTCCTGCATCGCGACGAGATCGAGTTCCCGCTGGACGGCAACGTGCGGTTCGTCGATCTGGAGGGGGCCGAGGAACTGATGACCCGCCCGCACCTGCTGCGGCCGGCGTACTTGCGGGCGATCGAGACGTACCTGAAAGAAGTGGAAAAGGGCTGCGATTCCGGCGGCGTCGAGTATGTCCGCATGGTGACGGACAAGCCGGTGCGCGTGGCGTTGGGCGAGTACCTCATCAAACGACTGCAACGAGGTTAACGGATGGCGTTTTTGTCTCCGTGGCTGTTACTCGGCGGGCTGGCGGTGTCCGTGCCGTTGGTGCTGCACTTCTTCTACCGCGCCCGCTATCGCAAGTTGCCGTGGGCGGCGATGACGTTCTTGAAGCAGTCCATCGAACAGACGAGCCGGCGGCTGCGGTTCCAGGAATTTCTGCTGCTGCTCCTGCGGTGTGCGGCCCTGCTGCTGCTCGCATTGGCCCTGGCTCGGCCGACGTTCAGCGGGGCCACGGCGAGCGGCCGCGGCGAGAGCGTGGATGCGATCTTCGTCTTTGACACGTCGTACAGCATGACCGCCCGCGACGGTGAGAAGACGCGCCTGGAACGGGCGAAAGACGCCGCGACAATCATCCTCGACAACCTGCCGGGCAATTCGACGATCCAGATTTTCGGCTGTGCCGACCGCGCCACGAACCTCGGCCCGCAGTCGCCGCGGAACCTCGATCAGGCAAGACAAATCGTGGCGAGCCTGGAGCCGACCTCCCTCGCGACCGACCTGCTACCGGGGCTGACGGACGCCCACTCGGCTCTCGACCGTGGGGCCGGCACGAACAAGGAAGTCTACGTCTTCACCGACATGCACAAGCTCGGCTGGGACCGTCAATCGGCCGCCATCCGCGGCAAGGCCGAGGAACTGAAACAGCGGGCGGCCCTCTTGCTCGTCCGCTGTGGGAACCCGGAACGACCCGTTCGCAACGTCGGCATCACCGGCATCACCTACCCAACGGCCATCCCACACACAGGCATCCGGATGCCGTGTGCGGTCATGTTGCGAAACACGGGCAAGGAGCCAGTGCGAAATATCACGGTGGCCATCGAGGTCGATGGGAAGCAGCAGGAGAAGGAAACCGAAACCATCCCCGAGATCGCACCGGGCCAAACCTTCCCCGTGAACCTCACGGCGAAGCTCGACACGGCGGGACCAAGCGTGCTGTCGGCCACCGTATCGGGGGATGACCTACCGGGCGACAATCGGCTGGACCGCCTCTTGCAGGTGCGAGAAACCGTCCGTGTCTTGGTGGTCGATGGCCGGCCCGACTTACGCGACCCGAAAGAGTCGGCGAGCCACTTCGTGCGGAACGCCATCCTGCCGCTGAAGCCGTCCGACGTGGATAGCTACTTCATTCGCCTGGAAGTCGTTTCGCCGGCCGAGGCGGATACGGGGCTGCTATCCGCCGCAGATGTCTGTTTTCTTCTCGATACTCCGGCCTCCAACGCCGACGTGCCGGGCATTCCGGGCCTGTCGGCGGACTTCGTCGGTCGGCTGAAGGAGTTCGTGAATGCGGGCGGCGGGTTGGTGATCGGGTGCGGAGATTTTGTACTTCCCGCCCGGTACAATCAGGTGCTCGGTTCCGGCGGTGCGAACTTGCTCCCGTTCGACTTGAAAGATTCCACCTCGGCCCCACTGGATAAGCCGTTCAAGATCGCACCGGACACGACCGACACGCCGTCGTACCTGGAGTCGTTCAAGACCGAGCCGTTTCGCAGTGCGATGGCCGTGGCCGATCTGGGCAAGGTGATGGGCGTGGACGCGGTCGGTACGACGGGGCGGGTGCTCATGCGACTGGCCGATAACAAGCCGTTCCTCTGTTCGCGGATCGTCGGCGAAGGTGAGGTCGTGTTCGTGTCCACGTCGATGGACGAGAAGTGGGGGAACTGGCCGGCGAAGGATTCGTTCCTGTCGTTCATCGATATGAGCATCTCGCACTTCATCGGGAAGCCGGCTCGCGGGGCGAACGTGACGGCCGGCGAGCCGATCGTGTGGAACCCGCCAGACGCGACGAAGACCTTCGACCTCTTGCGGCCGGACGGCAAGCGGGTCAAACTCGGCAAGGCGGCGGGCGTGCCGCCGGCCGTCACGGCCTCCGACACGCCGCTGGCCGGCGTTTATCGCATCCTGGCCGACAACCAGGACGTGAAGACCGCGCCGCTGTTCTGTGTCTCGCCGAATCTGTCCGAGACGGACGACCTGACGGCCCTGACGAACCCGGAAGTGGAGCAAATCCTCGGCTTCAAGCCGGTGTTCCTGGAAGCGGGCACGCCGGAAGGGATCGCGACCGAACGGGCGAAGCGGGAATGGACCGTGTGGGTGCTGCTGGCGTTGTTCGCGCTCGCCGTCGGCGAGTCGGTGTGGGCGTGGTTCTGCGGGAAGGCGTGGTGATGACACACTCGATGCCGATTCTGTTCGCCGAACTCGCGGTCCGCGGGTGGTTCCCCACGTGGTTGGCCTTACTCATGGGCCTGGCCGCGGTCGTGAGCGTCGTGCTGCTGTATCGTCGCGAAGCCGGCCGCATTGCCGTCGGCCCGCGGATCGTCATGGCTGCGTTGCGCGCCGCGGCACTCGCCACCATCCTCTTCCTGGTGCTGCGGCCATCGTGGCTCACCGAGACTCGCGGCGAACGGCCGAAGGCGATCGCGGTGCTGATCGACGATTCGCAGAGCATGGCCACGCGCGACCCGCGGCTAAACTTCCCGGACAAGTGGCGTACCGGCGTGGCCCTGAACCTGATCCCGCCAGATCGGCCGATGCCTGCGAACCCGACCGCTGCGGACATCCCGGACATGGTGCCCGAACGGCCGTCGCGGGTTGAGATCGTGAAGGCCGCGTTCGCGAACCCGAAGTTCGACCTGCTGAAACGACTCGAAGCTGTTGGGCCGGTTCAGCCGGCGACGTTCGGCCTTCGCCGCAGTGGGAAGGACGCACGGGACACGAAGTGGATCGACAACCTCGCCGGCACCGAGCCACGCACGGCCATCGCCGATGCCTGCTTCGACCTGCTCCGCCGCGACGAGAACGAACAACCCGCGGCCATTGTGCTCGTCACTGATGGCCGAGAGAACGCCAGCGAGCGCAGCCTGACGGAACTGGCCGCCGAGTGTGCCCGCCTCGAAATTCCACTGCACATCTACGGCGTTGGCAGTTCGGCCTTCGGCCAACTCCAGATTCGCGAAGCCGCGGTCAGCGAGACGCTTTTCGTCGACGACACCGTGGCCGTGCCTGTCCGCTATCGCCTGAAGGGCTTTCAGGGTGGTACGGTCGAGATGGTGATGAAGCTCAACGGCCAGGAAGTCGCTCGCAAGACGGTGGAGG
>JBBQCQ010000305.1:0-5513 GCA_038318835.1 Gemmatales bacterium
CGGCATGTCCCGCACCACCCTGCGGGCCAAGCTCCAATCGCTCGGCCTGGTCATCGAGAAACAGCTCCGCCCGGACGGCGACGCCGACAAATGACCGCGACCTCGCGGCGAAGACCCTGGTGCGATAATCGGGAAGCCGCATGAACTGGAACACGACCGACTTGACGAAGGTGGCGGTGGTCTCGGCCGCCCTGTTCGGGGTGTTGCGGGCCGTGTTCGGCCGGCCCCTCGTTCGCACAGTCATCAACCCCAACCGTTTGACATGGCTCCTCGTAGCCGGAGCCTTCGCGGCCGGGGCCGGCGGCCTGCTCCGCGAGGAGACGAACAGCACCAACCCGCTGATGTGGATCGACCCGCTGCAATCGCTCGTCACCCAGGAGCGGGCCTCCGGCACCGTCCTCGTCGCCGCGTTCGCCCTCCTGAACGGCGTCGTGATTCTCGGCGTGCTGGCGTACTGCCGTGCTCGGCTGCCCCGCGACCCGCGGACCTTCCGCCGGCGGTCGCAACAGGCGGCGGCCGTGCAATACTACGCGGCCCTCCCCGGCGGCATCGACTTCGCGGCCCTCATCCGCCTCGGCCGATCCGACACCGCGAAGGCGGACGTGCTGGCCGTCGGCGTGAACCGCAAGGAGATCGAGGAGCGGCTGGCCGCGACGAGTCGCCCGGAGTCTGCGGATGTTCGCATCCGGCACTGGCTCGACATCGCGGTGGAACTGCACCACGAGTGTTCGCCGATTAACCGAATGTTGGCCAAGGGTGGCCAGGGCCACAACCGCCGCCTGCTGTTGGACGTGCAGTTCGGCGGCTATCTGTTCCAGTATGTCCGCCCGCCCGAAAGCGGAGACGACGTACTGTTCCTGTTCGCCGTCACCGTCCTGCAAGAAGAGGTTACGAACCGCCAGTTCGAGGAACATTTCGACTTGATGGTGCAAGCCGTGCGAAACGTGACCGCCTCCACGGAGCGGCTGTAGCCGCCAACGTGACAATCCACGGCCCGACATGGTAGAATTCGTTCATCCCTCCCAGGTCGCGCCATGACCGCTGAAGCCCTCTTCGCCGAAGCTCTCGCCCTGCCGCTCGACCAGCGGGCAGAGTTAGTCGGGTCCATCAACGACGAACATCTGAAACACTTTGCGGAGTATTTGCCGCGACCATTCCGATTCTTGTCGAACCCGCCACCACCGGATTCCGGGCGGGCCGCTAAACCTGTCAGCCATCGGGTCGTCGTCCGGCGAAGCCGTGACGAACCTCCAGGAGATGATTGCCGCTCGTTTGAGCAACGGGGCCACAATCATCGACCTGCCACTGTCGCCGCGGCCTTCACCACTGCCGACGCTACCGCTGAGCGAGAACCCGCTCTGGCCCGCCTTCCTCGCGGCCGTCGAGGAGAACCGAAGGAAGGCCGACGCCGAGAATCAAGCTCTTGACGTGGCCGAGGACTGAGCCGTGGCCCTCTATTTCCTGGACACGGACACACTGAGCCTTCATCAGCATAAGCATCCCCAAGTTTTGGCCGCGGTGGTCGCTCATGCGGCCGACGACGTCTGCATCTCCACCGTCACCATCGAAAAACAGATCAGTGGTTGGTCGGCCGTCGCACGGACGGCGAAGACCGATGCCGACCACGAGTTCGCAGCGATCCTGATCCTCGGCCTCGCGGATTCTTGGCCGCACTTCGCTCGCGTGCCATTTCTTAACCCGGCCCGCCGTCGGTACGAGGCGCGAATGAAGGCCAAGTTGAACGTGGGCGGGAAAGACCTCCGAATCGCTTGAATCGCCCTCGAACTCGCTGCCACGGTCGTCACCCGCAATCGCCGCGACTTTGGCCGTGTGCCGGGGTTGATTCTCGAAGACTGGTCCGTGTGACCACTGCTCACCGCCGCCTCAGTGTTGGTTGCGTTGCTGGCCTGGTTATGTCCCGCAGAACGTGCGGTAGTGGCGGTCGTCGGGTGGGGCGGTTTGGTACTCCTCCCGACCGGGCCTTGCTTCAAACGGGGCTAGCAACGCGGCCAGCAGTCGGTGCAACGCCGTCAGGTCGTTGCGCTCCTCGGCTGCGGATAGTGCCTCCTCGACGCGATGGTTCCGTGGAATGACGGCCGGGTTGACGGACCGCATTCGTTCGGAGACGGTGGCAGCCGGCTGGTTCTCCCGCTGGAGGCGGTTCGCCCACTGAGCGTGCCAGTTCAGAAAGCGTTCGTCGTGGAACGGCTCCCTGACTGGCATCGCGTCGGATGACAGGTCGCGGAACGTGTTCGTGTAGTCGGCGCGGGTTTGTTGCATCCAACTCAACAGGTCCTGAATCAATTCGGCGTCGCCGGCCTCTTCGGTTTGAAGGCCCAGCTTCTTGCGCATCCCGGCGAGCCAGTGATGCCGGAACACGTTGGGGAATGCCTCCAGGACCTCCCTCGCGAATGCGACCGCGTTTTCTGGGTCGGCGTCCAACAGCGGCAACAGCGTCTCGGCGAGGCGGGCCAGATTCCACTGCGCAATGTTGGGCTGGTTGCCGTAGGCGTAGCGGCCGGCGTGATCGATCGAACTGAACACCGTGGCCGGGTCGTAGGCGTTCATGAACGCGCACGGGCCGTAGTCGAGGGTCTCGCCGGAGATCGCCATATTGTCCGTGTTCATCACGCCGTGGATGAAGCCGACGAGTTGCCAGCGTGCGATGAGAGAAGCCTGCCGGTCTGCGACTGTGCGGAAGAATTCGCGATACTTCTGCGGCACGTTTGCGAGTTCGGGATGGTGGCGGTCGATCGCGTAGTCGGCCAACGCGCGCAGCGTAAGCTCGTCGCGACGGGCCGCGTACTCGAATGTCCCCACCCGGAGGTGACTGGCAGCGACGCGAGTGAGCACGGCCCCTCGCAAGGCGGTCCCTCGGTAGACGGGTTCTCCGGTCGTGACGACCGCAAGACTTCGCGTGGTGGGGATGCCCAGCGCGGCCATCGCCTCACTGATGATGTACTCGCGGAGCATAGGTCCGAGCGCAGCCCGGCCATCACCCCCGCGCGAGAACCGGGTCCGGCCCGACCCCTTGAACTGAATATCGACTTGTTGCCCGGACGGGGTGCGGTGTTCGCCCAACAGAATGGCCCGGCCGTCGCCGAGCATGGCGAAGCCGCCGAACTGGTGCCCCGCGTAAGCTTGCGCGATCGGTAGCGAACCGCCTGGCAAGTCCTGCCCTGCAAGCACGGCCGCCGCCGACTCGGGCGACATCGACCCGAAGTTCAAGCCGAGTTCTTCCGCAAGGCGATTGTTCAAGATCGCGAGCTTCGGCTCTCGCACAGTGGTGGGATTGGCCGCGGCGAGGAGTGTCTCCGGCAACCGCGCGTAGGTGTTGTCGAACTGCCAGCCGACGGCGTCGTGATACGCGGTCGATGCGGTAGGATGTGCCATTCTATTCCCCAGCCAAATTCGGACTTCCTGTCATTGTAAGCAGCGGAGATGCGGCCAACGGCGAGGGACGGCGACACCGCGGACCCGCCGAACGGTCTCCCATGCGACTGGGGAACGTCCGATGGGGATAGAAATGATCTCGCCATAGCAATTCCGATCGTCTATGCTGCCTGATAGGCCAATCTGATTCACCAAGTTTTCAACCGGGCACGCACCGTGGATGCTGCCGACTTTAATTCGCTCATCGACGGCCTCCAGAAGGGGGACTGCGATGCGATGGCCGACTTGATTGAGCGGTTCGGCGGAGTCATCCGGGCCGCCGTACGACGAAGCCTGCACGAGCGCCTCCGGACGCAGTACGACTCGCTGGACTTCGTGCAAGACGTCTGGGCCTCCGTCCTGGCTCTGCCCCCCGGTGGCCGGGAGTTTGCAACCCCGGCGGCGCTGGCCGCGTTCCTGGCGCGGGTCGCCCAGAACAAGGTGACAGACGTTTACCGCCAGCGATTTCAATCTCAAAAATACGCCATCAGCCGGGAAGTTTCGCCGACGGCCGTCGGCGAGGGCGAGAAAGTCGCGTCGGCGAAGGCTCAAGAACCGACACCGAGTTTGGTGGCGATCGCCGCCGAGCGGTGGGAAAACCTCTTGACCCAACTACCCCCGGACTATCACCCAATCTTGCACATGCTCCGCGACGGGTTTACGTACCACCAGATCGCCGCCGAAACGGGTGTGAGCGTGCGGACGGTCAACCGCGTCGTGGATCGGCTCAAGACGTACCTTGCCCAGTGATCTCATGCCTACCTCGCTCGCCGTCCGTTCCGCCGCCGACCGCGTCCACAACCTCATCGAGGCGTGGCGGGGCGGTGATCCCCCCGACGCCGCGACGGCGGCTGTCGATCCGGTCATCCGAACGCACCCCTCGCTCGTCATCGACCTCGCCTACGAGGAGTTCTGCCTCCGCGAAGCCGCCGGCGAGATGCCCTCGGTCAGCCAATTCTGTGACCGCTTCCACTCGTTGCGGGCGGAAATCCGCGACGTGCTCGAAGGCCACCGCATCTTGATGAACCGCCCCGAGATCCTCGCGCAATCGCCGTGGCCGGAGGTTGGGGATGTGTGGGGCGACCTGCGTTACACTCGCGATCTCGGCCGGGGAGCGTTCGCTCGCGTGTACGTCGTCGAGGATGATGCGACCGGCCGCCCCATCGTGCTCAAACTGTCTCGGCGAGTTTCGGGCGAGGGCCGGAGTTTGGGGCGAATGAATCACCCGAACATCGTCGATGTCCTGTGGTCGCGATGCGTTCAGGGGTTCCAGGCCGTCGCGATGCCGTTCGAGGCGACCGCGACACTTCGCCGCGGGATCGACGCCGCGTTCGCCCAGACCGCCCGCCCTCAGTGGATCGGAGACTTGCTCCGGACCGCAGACGATGCAGCGATTGGCCTGCCGCATCGGCCGCCGCTGCTGACCGGCCGGGAAGCCTACGTTCCGGCGGTCCTGAAAATGGCCGGCAAGCTGGCCCAGGCGTTGGCCCACGCGGCCTCGCGGGGGGTCTTCCATGGGGACCTGAAGCCGACCAACGTCCTGATTGCTCCCGGTGGCCATCCGCTCTTGATCGACTTTAACCTCGCGACCGCGGCCGAAGACACGAGCACGGTCGTCGGTGGCACGATCGCCTATGCTTCGCCGGAACGCCTGCGGAGCCTGCTCCGGCCCGACGAACCGTTCGGCGACGCGGAGGTTTCCGATGTCTACTCTTTCGGCCTGATTCTGCACGAGTGCCTGACCGGGCGGTTGCCCTTTGTCCCGCCCGAGTCGGAATCGGTCCAGGACTCGATCCCCCGAGCCATCGAATCGCGGGAAGCCTTCGTTGCGGGGAACCTGCCGGGCGTACCGTCGGTCTTTTCCGAGCTGATCCGAGATTGCCTTGCGATTACCCCCAGCGCCCGGCCGACGTTCCGGGAGATCGCTGACCGCCTCGCGCGGTACGATCAACCGCCGTCGCGGTGGCCGGTGGTCGCTGCCAGTCTGCTCCTGGCTTTGGGGGGCTTGTTGGTATTGAGCGGGGGTCCCTCAGACCCGCAGACCGCGGACGACTTCACCACACGGGGTCGGTCGTTCTTGA
>JBBQCQ010000306.1:0-5508 GCA_038318835.1 Gemmatales bacterium
TCGCGGTTCGTGCGGCTCGCCCCGTTCAGCATGGCCCAGTTCGGTAAGCCGAAGGACGGCGAGGTCACGGAAGTGACCGCCATGCACGGCGACGAGGCCATCGTGGAACTCGACAAGCCCATCGGCAACGAGCGCGAAATGCTCATCGGCAAGGCGAAGATAGTCGGCATCGAGTTGCGGGCCACGCCGAACACGACCGCCCGCACCGACGCCCGCAACGGCCGCATTCTCATCACCAACAACCAGCAGTCGAACGACCCGAACAAGGCGTTCGTGTTCAAGACGCCCGGGCCGCTGTTCTACCGCACGCAGGACCACCCGGACGTGGTCGCCAACCCGAACGCCCCGCACATCTGGACGTCGGCCGTGGTCGAGATCGTCAACCGCGAGAACCAGCCGCGGCCGATCCGCGGCGTCGGCCTGCCGTCGGTGCCCCTGAACGCCGACGACGTGCTCAACGGCAACATCCTGGCCGACATGGCCCTCGGCCACCACACCCCGCCGCCGACCATCACGGCCGAGGGGATGAAAATTTACCTGAAGCCCCGCAACCCCGCGGACGTGAAGCCGGGCACGAAGTCGGCCGGGTTCGCCGGCATCCGCGAACTGGTACTGAACGAGAACGTCGAGTTCAACCTCTGGGGCGACGGCCAGTCGAGTTTCTTCGGCGACAGCCCGGCGAAGTCACCGACCGCGAAGGACAAGCCCGCCGCCGACGCCGACCCCACGGTCGGCCTCACGGCCCTCGTCGGCGGAGCGGCTGACGGCACCGCGGCCGGTCAGCGGTTGAAGGCGAAGTCGCTCGTGCGCATCCGCACGCTCGGCGCGTTCTACTACGACTGGTCGAAGAACACCGCCCGGTTCGAGGTCGCTCCGCAGGCCAACCCGCTCTTGCCGAACAATGTCGAAGTCACGCGACTGTCGCCCCTCGGCGGACGCGATCACCTCGTCTGTCAGCTTCTGGAAATCGAGTTCAACGGCCCGATCTCGCGGACGCCGAACGCCGCCCCGCCGAAGGACGCCACCAAGCCGCCGCCGAGTCAGTTCAAGAACCTGCGGGCGACGGGCAACAGCGTGTACCTCTCGGCCGAGACGGAAGGCATGCAGGCATTCGGCACGGCCCTCATTCACGAAACCGACCCCGAAAAACGGCTGACTCGCTCGACGCTCCGCGGCTCGCCACTGGTGGCTGTGCGGCAGGGCAACCGCCTCGTCACCGGGGCCGCCGCCACGACGAAGTCCCCGGCCCTGATGGGGCAACTCGTGATGGAGTCCGTCGAACCGCCGCCGGACAAGAAGAACGAGCCGAAGACCAGCCGCGTGGAAGTTCGCGGCCCCGGCAAGGTCGATCTGTTCGATGAAGTCGCGAAGACGAACACGATGACCGCAAGCTGGAAAGAATCGCTGACGCAGTTGAAGGACAAGGTCGGCGACAAGGAGTGCGACCTGCTCGTGTTCGTCGGCGACGGCCGATTCGCCGATCCGAAGACCGGGTTCGACCTGAAAGCCGACACACTGAAGCTGTGGCTCGAAGGCAGCCCCGCGGGCGGGAAGGGGAGTTCGCCGACGAGCATGGAGTCGGCGAAGCCGGCCCGCGTGCAGGGCATCGGGCACGTCGTCGGCCGGTCGGAAGATGCGATCATCAAGGACACCGACCTGTTCAACGCGTTCTTCAAGGACGTGGCGAAGCCGATTCAACAAGCCTCCGCGGCCCCGACCCAATCGGCGGTGCCGCCGACCACCGTGCCCGCCGCACCACCACCGGTCGCGTCGCCGTTCCTGGAGCCAACGGCGAGGGTCACAGTCGAGAAGCCGAAGCCGAAGCCGCTGGAACTGTCGGCCCGCCAAATCGACGCGAACATCGTCCGCTCGCCACTGCCGGCGAAGCCGGGCGATAAGCCCGGCGTTCGCTACGAGATCGACACCGCTCGCTGCGAAGGCCGCGTGATCGCGCATCAGGCCGCGGCCGAGGCGAACAAGCCGGACGCGTTGCACATCGTCGGCGACACGCTGAACATCGACCACCTGCCGGCCGGCCACGCGATGAAAGTCTTCGGCACCGACGAAAAGCTCGCGTATGTGCAGTTCGAGGATACGATCATCACCGGGCCGGATGTGGACATCAACCAGCCGAACAACATCGTCACCGTGAAAGGCCGCGGCCAGTTGCGGATGCCGAGTTCGACCGACCTGGCCGGCACGCCGCTCGGCGAGAAGTCGGAAATGCAGATAGACTGGCAACAAGGGATGACCTTCAAGGGCGAACTGCGGTCGGCCGAGTTCGTCGGCCAGGTCCAGGCCGTGCAACTGCCGCCGGACCGCAAGCCGAACACCGTCGGCAAGGTCGCGATCAACGCCGGCCCGTGGCAGCGGTCGTATGTGATTTGCCACCGCCTATCGGTGCAGTTCGATCGGCCGATCTACTTCAACCAGATGAAGCGGACCGACAACGCCCCCGGCGCGAAGACGGCCGAGAAGAAGGACGAGGCGAAGATCGAGCGCGTGCTGTGCGAACCGCGGCCGGAAGAAGACGGCAACCCGAACCAGGCCCGCCCCGCGAACTTCGTGTATTTCGCCGACGAGACCATCGACCGCCGCACCGGCAAGCACATCAAGGCGCAACGCATTACCGCGAAGTTCTTGGACGTGCAGGTGCAGGACACCCGGACGGTCATCAACGCGACCGGCCCCGGCGAAACGCGGAACCTGCAAATGGGGTCGAAGGACTCCGGCCCGCAACCGAACGCCACACCGCCCGCCCCCGGCCAGAAGCCGGAAGAGGAGATGAAGCTCACCGTCGTGCGGTTCGCGGAGCGGTTGGTGATCGAGGACAAGAAGCAGATTTTCCAGAAGGCGGTCTTCACGAGCAACGTCCGCGCGTTCAACATTCCGACGACGGAACTGGACCTGAACGTGGAGGAGCACAGCTCGCCGGCCCGGTCGCTGGTGCTGAAGTGTACCGATACGATGACGGCGACGACTTACCAGAATAAGGCCGGCACCGAGGACCGCCGCACGCTCGAAGCCGTCGGCGATGCCCGCGTGCGAACCGACGACTACGACGGCGTGGCCCACATCGTGAAGTACGACGGCAACCTCATCATCCTGCAAGCCTACGGCGACGGCCAGGCCACGCTCTACAAGCGCAAGGGCACCGGCGTCGGCCGCGAGAAGGACTACAAGAGCGGCAACCCGCTGACGTACAACACGAAGACCGGACAGGTCAGCGGCGCGGAAAGCTCCGGCGGCACGTTCTCGAAGTAAAACCAGAATTGGCCACAGATGAACACGGATGAACACAGATAAAACCAAAACCAGAATTCATTTCAAAAAACTGTATTGGTCGAGTCTTTGAATAGAATTTCGCCTTCGTTTTATCTGTGTTCATCTGGGTCCATGACTGTTTTTGGTTTTGATCTGCGTTTCTCGGCGTCCATCTGCGGCGAGACTGCTTTTTCATATCTCTGATCTCAGTACCATCCGCCGCCCGCTTCGTGTTCACGACCATGATCCACGTCTATCGCTGGGACCCGGCCACCAAGACCGGGGCGTGCCTCGTGAAGCCAGAGTTGCCGGCGTCGGCCGCCGACGTCACCGGCGAGGCGGTCCTGTGGGTTGCCCTCGAGAATCCCACGCCCGAAGAGGAAGAACAAGTCTTCGGGCAGTTCCTGAAGGTACACCCGCTGACGCGCGAAGACATCACGCGGCCGCGGCGCCTGCCCGAAGAGGGCGGGCACTTGCCGAAGGTCGAGGAGTTCGGCGACTACCTATTCGTGGTCGTCAACCCGCTGCCGCGGGAAGTGTGCGACCCGGCGCACGACGCCCCGCCGGAGTTCGAGGAGACCATGCGACCGGTCATGCCGAAGAAACGAAGCCCGCGCATCGGCTGGAAGCGACCGCAACTCAGCAGCATCTTGACGCACAACGTCCTCGTCACGCATCACTACGACGACCTGCTGTGCGTGAAGACGGTCGGCAACCTCATCCGCCGTCGCGGCGAGACGGCACGCCGCGGCCCGGACTACTTGTTCCATCTGATCCTCGACGAGATGGTGGACGAGTACGCCCCGGTCGTGGAGCGATTCAGCGAACGACTCGACAAGCTGGAAAGCCGCCTGTTCGCACGGCCGAACCGGCACACCCTCTCGCACCTCTTTCGGCTGAAGCGGGAGGTCATCTTCCTGCGGAAGACGCTCATCCTGGAACGCGAGGTGCTCTCGCGGTTGGTCCGCGGCGAGTTCGAGTTGGTGCAGTTGGAGGAGATCGCGTATTATCGCAACGTCTACGACCACCTGGTGCGCTACACCGAACTGATTGAAGGCGCACGGGAAATGGTCAGCGACCTGATGCAAACACACCTGGCGGCCGCGTCCAACCGACTGAACGAGGTGATGAAGGCACTGACGACGATCTCGACGATCGGCCTGTTCTGCACGCTGATCGCCGGCATCTACGGCATGAACTTCAAGCACATGCCCGAACTGGATTGGGAGTACGGCTACTACTTCGCCCTGGGCCTCATGGCCAGCGTCGCCGCCGGTACCCTCGGGTTCTTCCGCTGGAAACGCTGGATTTAGTTCGCCAACCTTTCCCCCCTCGAGATGCCATGCGACTCTCTCTCCTCGCCCTCTTCTTCCTGGCTGCTCCGCTCGCGGCTGCCGACCGGCCGAACATCATCGTGCTGCTCTGCGACGACCTCGGCTACGGTGACCTCGGCTGCTTCGCGCACCCGAAGGTACTGACTCCGAACCTCGACCAGCTCGCGAAGGACGGCGTGAAGCTCACGCACTGCTATGCGGCCGCGCCGGTCTGTTCGCCATCGCGAGCAGGGCTGATGACTGGCCGCATCCCGAACCGCCTCGGCATCCGCGATTGGATTCCCGCCAATAGCGGCGTCTTCCTGCGGCCGGAGGAAGTGACCGTCGCGCGACTGCTTCAGAAGGCCGGGTACAAGACCTGCCACGCGGGGAAGTGGCACCTGAACAGCCAGTTCAACGGCAAGGAGTGTACCCCCGGCGACGCCGGGTTCGACCACTGGCTGGCCACGCAGAACAACGCCGCCCCGAGCCACCTGAACCCGACGAACTTCGTCCGCAACCGCCAGAAGGCGGGCAAGCTCGAAGGCCCATCGTCGCACCTCGTGGTGGCGGAGGCGATGCAATTCCTGGACGCGAACCCGGGCCAGCCGTTCTACTTGAACCTCTGGTTCCACGAGACGCACGAGCCGGTGATGGCCGCCGACGAGTTCCTGAAGTTGTACCCGAACGAACCCGACCTCGACCGCCGGCACTACTACGCCGACGCCTCGCAGATGGATGCAGCCGTGGGCAAGCTGTTGAAGTACCTCGACGACCACAAGCTGCGGGACAACACGCTCGTCGTGTTCAGCAGCGACAACGGCCCCGAGACGCTGAACCGCTACAAGACCGCGAACCGCTCGCACGGCTCGCCGGGGCCGCTGAAGGGGATGAAACTGCACGCGAGCGAAGGCGGCCTCCGCGTGCCCGG
>JBBQCQ010000307.1:0-5500 GCA_038318835.1 Gemmatales bacterium
CCGGACGGCAAGCGGGTGATCGTCGCGGCCGGCGACGAGAGCGCCGGCGTGGTGTACGACCTGGACACGAAGAAAGTAGTGCTGCGGTTGAAGGGGCACACCGCGGCGATCAGCGTCATTCTGTTTTCGCCGGACAGCACGAAAGTTCTCACCGGCGCGATGGACCGCACGCTGCGGTTGTGGGACGCAAAGACCGGGACCGAGCTTCGCAAGATCGACGCCCATACCGGCGGCGTCAAGAACGCCTGCTTCAGTGCCGACGGCAAAATGATTGTGTCCGTCGGTCTGGATCACATCAACCGCCTGTGGAACGCCGAGACGGGGGTGGTCATGGCCGCCTACGAGGGCCACGCGAAAGCCGTCGTGTCGGTGGCGATCTCGCCCGACGGCAAGACGGTCTTCAGCGGCGGGGCCGACACCTACATCGTGCGGTGGCAGCACGACGCCGAGAAGAAGTAGCGACCGGCCCTGGGATTCCTCTTGCGAGTTCAGACAGTTTGTCTTACCATGGAAGACATCCGACCTTTATCTGAGGCTCTCTCTCATGCCTGCCCACGATCGACCGGACGTGACGGACGCCGAACTTGGGGTGCTGCAAGCACTCTGGGACGACGGCCCGTCCACGATCCGTCAACTGACCGACCGCCTCTACCCGACCGGCGGCACGAGCCACTATGCGACGGTGCAAAAGCTCCTCGAACGGTTGGAACAGAAGGGCTGCGTGGCCCGCAACCGGGCGGCTATGACGCACATCTTCGCGGCGAGTGTTAGCCGGAATGCGTTCATCGGCGACCGCGTCCGGGCCGTCGCCGAGCGGTTGTGCGGCGGTTCGATTGCCCCCGTTCTTACACACCTGTTGAAGACCGAGTCGATCAGCGAGGGGGACCGCAAAGAACTGCGGAAGCTGTTGAACACGATCCAACCCAAGATGTCCTGACCCCGGAGCGGAGGCTGTCATGCCCGCCGTGCCGTTCGATGCCATCGCCAGCAACCTTCTCGCCGCCAGTATCCTGGCGTTGGTCGCGGTTGTGTGCGGCCGTTGGGTCAACCGCCCGGCCGTCGCCCACGTCCTCTGGCTGCTTGTCCTCGTCAAACTCATCACGCCGCCGTTGTTCACGGTGCCGATTCGCGTTCTCCCGCCCGCTGAAGTTACGCCCGCCGTGGTGGAAGCCTCGCCGCAATCGGCCGCGTCGCCGGCGAAGGCGGTCGGCTTCCCGGAGATCGTGATTCAACCACAGGCCGAACGGCGGCCGACTTTGCTGGCAACGACGACCGCCGTTCTCGAATCGACTCCCGCCGCCGCCCGCCCGTTCCCCTGGCGGTCGGTGGTGGTGGCCGTCTGGCTCGCCGGCATTGCGACGTGGGTCACGGTCACGGTCGTCCACATCCGCCGCTTCGCGAAGTACCTGCGGTTCGCCACGCCCGCCGCCGATTCGTTCACCGGCGAAGTCGCCGAGGTGGCCGCCCGGTTGGGGTTGCGTGCCCCGCGCTCCTGGCTACTTCCGGGGGAGGTGGCGCCGTTCGTCTGGTCGGTGGGGAAGACGACGCTGTACTTCCCCGACAACTTGCTGGACCGGCTGACGGCCGAGCAGCGGGCCACCGTGGTCGCCCACGAACTCGCGCACATCTGGCGGCGGGACCATCTGGTGCGGTGGCTGGAGACGGCGGCCGTCGCCGTCTATTGGTGGTGCCCGCTGGCGTGGGTGGCCCGCCGCGAACTGCGCCGCCTCGAAGAAGACTGTTGCGACGCCGTGGTGATGACCGCCTACCCCGATTCCGGCCCCACGTATGCCTCGGCCATCCTCGACACGATCGACTTCCTGGCCACCGCCTGCGCGACCCCGCGGCTTGCGAGCGCGATGGGCGACGTGCGATCACTCCGCGTCCGGCTGACGCGCATCCTCGACGGCTCGAAGGCACGCCACCTCTCGCGCACTGCGAGACTGCTCTTGCTCGCGTTCGCGGTGGTGTTGCTCGCGACCGGCCCGCGCCTGGCCCGCCTGACGGCGATGGTCCTCCCCGGCGCAGAAAGCCGTTCGACGGGGGTGGGTGATCGCCCGCCCATTCTGGAACCGCCGCCGCACGAGGCGGTGCAGTTCTTGCCCACCCCGATCCGCCTCAAGCTCGCCGACGAGTTGGAAACGATCACGGGGGCCGCGATGTCGCCGGACGGCCGATTCCTGGCCCTTGCGGTCGGGCCGCAGGTCATGGTGTGGGACCTGGACGCGAAGCGGGTCGCGTTCACCCTCATCGGCCACGCCGCAACGGTGAACTCCGTGGCGTACTCCCCGGACGGCCGCACCCTGGCGACGGCCGGCAACGACGCGGCCGTGAAAATCTGGAACCTTCAAACCGGCACGCACCGCACTCTCGCCGGCCACGGGAACTGGGTGCTGGCGGTCGCATTCTCGCCCGACGGCCGACGGTTGGCATCGGCCGGGTACGAGAAGCAAGTTCTGCTCCACGACTTGCAGACGGGTGACATCGCGGTGTCACTGTCGGGCCACACCGCCGCGGTGCGGGCGCTCGCCTTCTCCCCGGATGGCAAGCGGTTGGCCTCGGCGGGGGCCGACACTTTGGTGAAGGTGTGGGACGCGGAACAGGGTCGCGAGGTAAGAACACTCGCCGGCCACACGGCCGCCGTTCGCGCCGCCCGGTTTAGTCCCGACGGCCTGCGGTTGGCGACGGGGGGCGAGGAACGCACAATTCGCATCTGGAACCCGGCCGACGGTTCGGCCGTCAGCATTCCTTCGCCCGAAGCCGTGACGGCCCTGACTTTCTCAGCGGGTGGATCGACCCTGTTCGCGGGAACCTTCGCCGGCCACGTCTTGAACGTCAATCCCAGTGCCGGCACACTCCGCGGGCACGTCGGCTCGCCGCAACCGACCCACGCCGAGGCGATCGCGGCCGTGCTGCCCTCGCCGACCGGGCACCTGCTATTCACGCTGTCGCACGACGGCACGATCCTCGTGTGGCCGTCGGCGGGTCTGCCGGAAACCTCGCGGCATTCTTTCCGCCACACTCGGGACGTGACCGCGGTGGCCCTGTCCGCCGACGGCCGGATCGTGGCGACCGGCGGAGCGGACGGCGGCATCCACGTCTGGAACGCCGCGACGGCTCGGGACGTGGGCAAGTTCGACGGCCACGCGGGTGGCGTCACGGCGCTGGTGTTCCTCGACGAAACACGACTGCTTTCCGTCGGCCGGGACGAGCGCGTGCGGGTCTGGGATTTCAAACGTGCTCAGCCGATTCGGGCGATGGTCGTGCCCACCGCCGATCCGAAAATCGCGGTCTCCTCCAATGGTAAGACGCTGGCCGTGACCGGCGCGAAGATGGCCGGCGTGATGCTCTGGGACATCGAATCCGGCTCGCTCCTGCGGCGGATTGCGACCGGGTTGGACAACCTCACCGCCGTCGCGTTCTTGCCCAACGGCCAGAAGATCGCCCTCGGTAACGGCCGCGGCGATGTCAGCATTTGCCAATTGCCGACGGGGAAGGAAGAGTCGCGGCTGCCCGTGGCGGAGAGTGGGACGATCGACCAAATTCTGTTTTCGCAGGACGGCGGCCGCGCGGCCGTCGTCATCAACCGGGACGCCGACGGAGAATCGCCCGCCCGCCACGAAGTCGCTTTCTGGGACATCTGGACGCGACACGAGTCGGTCCCTTCGATCAAGGCCACCGGCCGCGTGTACGCCGTCGCGTTCGACCCGACCGAGACGCGGGTTTTCACGGCCGGCCACGACGGGCACGTCTACGAATGGGACGTGGCTACCGGGCAGCGGACGCGGATGCTGCACGCTCACCGCGAGGCGGTCGTCAGCCTCGTCGTGCCCCGCGACGGGAGCGGGATTCTGTCGGCGGGCGACGAGGCCGCGAAGTTCTGGGACTGGCCGCAGGAGAAACAGCCATGAGATGGTATGTCGTGCTGATACTCTCGGCGGCTTCGACGGCCGCGTTCGCGGGCCAACCACCGGACGCGACCGCGCTGGCGTCCGCGATCGACCGCTTCGTCAGTCAACGGCACACCGCGGACAAGGTGAAGGCCGCCCCCCGGTCGGACGACGCCACGTTCTTCCGCCGCATCCATCTCGCGCTCGCTGGCCACATCGCCACGACGTCCGAGGTACGCGCGTTTCTTGAAGACGCCGCCCCGGACAAGCGGGCTAAGGCGATCGAGAAACTTCTGAACTCAGCCGCCTACGCGACGCACATGACCACGACCTGGCGCGGCTGGCTGCTGCCGGAGGCCGTGGCGAACCCGGACGTCGCGGCCACCGTTCCCGCGTTCGAGGCGTGGTTGCGGAAGCGCGTGCAGGCGAACCAACCCTTCGACAAAATGGTGCAGGAGTTGATCGCCTTCCCGCTCGACGGGCGGCAAGTCTCAATGCGGACGCCGACCGGCGACGACGATACGACTTCCCCGATCGCCTTCTACACCGCGAAGGAAGGGAAGCCCGAGAACCTCGCGGCGGCCACGTCGCGATTGTTCCTCGGCGTGCAGTTGGAGTGCGCCCAGTGCCACAACCACCCGTTCGCGAAGTGGAGCCGCGATCAGTTCTGGGGAATGGCCGCGTTTTACGGCGGCGTGACGCGGCAGGACGGCGCGCTCCGCGAACTGCCGAACCGCCGCGAGATGGCGATCCCGAACACCGACCGCGCTGTGCCGGCCACGTTCCTTGACGACAAGGAACCGACCTGGCAGTTCAAGAAAAGCCCTCGTGTGACGCTGGCCGAGTGGGTGGTGGCAAAGGACAACCCGTTCTTCGCGAAGGCGGTTGTCAACCGCCTGTGGGGGCTTCTGTTCGGCGTCGGCATCGTGGACCCCGTGGACGACTTCAACGAAAAGAACCTGCCCAGCCACCCGGAACTGCTCGACGCCCTCGCGACCGCATTCATCGAATCGGGCTTCGACACGAAGTTCCCCTTGCGGGCGATCTGCCTGAGCGAAACCTACCAGCGGGCCAGCACGATCACCGACCCGCTCCAGCGCGACCCGCGGCTGTTTGCCGCTTTCCCCGTCCAGGGGCTGACGCCCGAGCAACTGTTCGACAGCCTGTCGGTGGTGATAGGCACGCCGCTCGAAGGCCCCGGCGGGAACTACCTCGCGGCGAATGGTAGCCCGAAGCGGCAGTTCCTCGAAACCTTCAACCGCATGGGCAAACCGACCGAAACGCAGACCACGATCATCCAGGCGCTCACGCTGATGAACGGCGGCCTCGTCGGCGAGGCAACGACCGCGAAGGCGAGCCGCACGCTGGCGGCCATCGTGGAACTGCCCGGCCTCTCGGCCGCCGACCGGATCGAGGCGATCTACCTGACGGTGCTGAACCGTAAGCCGACGGACGCCGAGTTGAAGCGCAGCCTTGCACACATTGAGAAGACGAAACAGTACGATGATGTGCTGTGGGTGCTGCTCAACGGCATCGAGTTCCGCACGAACAATTGAACTGATGCTTTGTAGGGTGTTGCCGAGTCGTCGAGGCCCACCGCGAACGGCAAT
>JBBQCQ010000308.1:0-5499 GCA_038318835.1 Gemmatales bacterium
GACACCCGACGAAGCACACCATACCGAACACCGATCGTACCGGCGGCCCGCATAACAGCCAGAGCAACCCGCCGAGATAGTCGAAGGGTTCGGCCGTCGCGGTGGGCGAAGAACCGTGAATCAGCCGGCGGACCATTTCCACGGTGCCCGACGTGCCGGACGGGTCGCCGCTGGTGCCCTTCGCACGGCGAGCGAGTTCGGCATCACGGATGGCGTTCACGTTCTCCAGCATCTCGGTGGCCGATTGCTCGGCGTGCCCGCGGGCGGCACGGGCCGTCATGCCAGTCGCGAGCAGTCGCTTCGTCTCGATCTGGATAAACAGGTTCCGCTCGCGGTCGTGTTGGCGAACCTGTTCGACGCGGTCGATGAGTTGCGCGATCGGCTCCCGCCACGCGGCGAATCGCTCCCGCTGGCCGGCGCAGTCGCCCCGCAGCAGATGCGTGCGGGCGGTCAGCTTCGACTCGTAGCCGAACAGTTCCTCGTACAGTTCTTCCCAGAAGCGGCCGGCGTACTTGGCCACGAACAGCCGCACCTGGTCTTCGTTCTGCCCCTCGGCACGCATCCGCTTGAGGACCAGTTCGCACTCGTCGAGCACGGGGCGGCGTTCGCCTTCGACCTCGCGGTCCAGGCCGTAGCGGAGGGCGTAAACAAGAGCCACGCCGACGAGACCGAAGCCAGTCCAGATCCAGAAGAGTTTCAGCATCCAGAGGAAAATCACGCAGAGGCTGACGCCGCCGCCGATGAGGAGCCAGTCGCCGACCGAGAAGCCACGAACGAGTTGGCGCGTGCGACGGAACAGGTACGTCCGCCGGGCGACGCCGTTGACCACGAAGTACACACTCGCGGCTTGCAAAACCATGCCCGCGAGGCCGAACGCCCAGTCGAGTCGGCCGACGAACGTGAGGACGAGGGCCGAGACGAGGCACGATGTCAGGAAGCCGGTCAGGATGCGAGTGCGGCGGAGGTTCGCAGGGGAATAGTTGAACCGATCGACGGCGTCCTCGAACTTCGCGATCACATCTTCGCGGGCCGAGACGCGGGTGGTCGTGTGAATGCCGAGCCACTGTTCCAGCGTGCGGACGACTTCGCCCATAGTCTGGAACCGCTCGCCGGGGTGCTTGGCCATCATCTTTTGGATGACCGATGACAACTCCTTCGGCACGCGGTTGGCGATCTCGTCCGGCGGCACGAGCGGCTTGTAGGCGTGGGCCGTCATCAGTTCGACGGCCGTATCTCCTTCGAACGGCTGGCGGCCGGTGACCATCACGTAGAGCGTGCAGCCGAGCGAGTACACGTCGGCCCGGTGATCCACCGTGGCGGCATCTCGGCACTGCTCCGGCGACATATACGCCGGCGTGCCGAGGGCCATGCGCGTGCCCGTCATGTCGGCCGGGATCGTGTACAGGCCGCTGAGCGAACTCGCGTTCGAGTCAACTTTGTCCGCGTCGTGGGCCATGTCCGGCGTCTTCACCAGGCCCAGGTCGGCAACCTTCACAAGACCGTGCGCGTCGAGGAGCAGATTGTCCGGCTTGATGTCGCGGTGGATCATGCCGCGGTCGTGGGCGAGTTTCAACCCGCGAGCGGCCTGGAGGATGTACCCGACGGCTGTCTCGGGGTCGAGTTTCCCATCCTTGCGGAGCACATCGCAGATCGACCGCCCCGCGACATACTCCATGCTGAAGAACTTGGTGCTGCCGACCTCGCCGATGTCGTACACCTGCACCAGATTCGGGTGGTTCAACTGAGCAGCGGCATACGCCTCGCGGGTGAATCGGGCTACGAAGATTGGGTCGTTCGACCATCGCCGGCTCATTACCTTCAGTGCTACGGGTCGATCGAGCGAGAGTTGCCGGGCGAGGTATACGGTGCCCATGCCGCCGCGGCCAAGGATGCTTTCGATCTGATACCCCGGCACGACCGGTTGAACCCGTGGGCCGGGCGTGATGGATGGGCAGAAATCATCCGAGGTGTCGTTGGCAGAAGCGACGGCCTTCGGGGGCGGCATCGGCGTCCGCACGGCCGGATCGGCCACGGCCACGTGCGAGGTGCCGTTCGCCTGGAATCGCGAGTCGAGGTCCAACGCCTCGACCGGCGTGAACCCGGCACGACTAGCGGCCGGGAAGAAGCGGTTGCACGCCGGGCACCGATGGAACGGCAGCCCGTGCGTGGACAGTTGCTCGAAGTGGCTCATCTGGCAATACGGACAAACGGTCGGCACGTCGGCATCCCCGGCGGCGGGCGTCCGTAGACAGCCCGCGTGGCTCGCGTCGGCCAAGACTAGTGCGCGACTTGCCGGTTGTGCCGATTTTCCCCGACGAGACGCTGGTCGGGGTTGTTCCGGTGTCTGAAATCCCGTCTGACGACTGAGGGTGTTGGCGGGCGGGCCAGACTGGCGAAGGTGGCGTACCGCTACAACGGAGAACTTCGCCTTCCACCCATTTCGCCATTCTGCTACAAGTCCATCGACATCACAAAACTCGCACGCCACGGACGGGGCCATGTACAAGTTCCTGCTCTGCCTGAAGTACCTGCGGACCCGGTACCTCGCGTTCGTCTGCATCGTCAGCATCATGCTGGGCGTGGCAACGCTCATCGTCGTCAACAGCGTGATGAGCGGCTTCTCGAACAAGCTCAAGGACCGCCTCAAGGGCGTTCTCGCCGACGTGATCGTGGAAACCGACAACTTCGCCGGCTTCCACATGCACCCGGACTTGCTCGCGGACAAGATTCTGCACTCGCCGGCCGGCAAGTACGTGGACACGATCGCGCCGACGGTCGAAGTCGTGGGCACCGTACAGTTCAACTTCCGTGGCATGAACGTCGTCAAACCGATCAAGCTCACCGGCGTCGATGCGGCCCGGCAGGTGAAGGTCGGCGGCTTCGGGCAGTATCTCGAACGCCAGAAGAACGTGGCCGTGCCGTCGTTCGAGTTGACGTCGGAAGCCCTGGCTCAGCACGAGAAGAACATCCGACTCGAAGCCTTGATGACCGAACCGCTGCCGATGCCGACTCGCGACGAACCCGACTTCCTCGGCAAAGGGCCAGAACTCACGGCCGACGGTCTGGCACTGCCGCCGGTCCCGATGCCGGAACTTCCCAAGATCGAACCGCCCAAGCCCATCGGCATCATCGTCGGCCACTCGCTCGCCCACTTCCGGTACAAGCACCCGGAGACGGGCCAGATGGAAGAAGTGCCCGGCCTGCGGATCGGCGACCACGTGATGATCGCCACCCTCGCGGCCAACGAGATGCGGCCAGTGTGGGGCACTTACGTCGTAGTCGATTACTTCAAGTCGGAGATGAGCGAGTACGACAGCCAGTTCATCTACATGAACCTGCCCGACGTTCAGCAACTACGGCGGATGGATGAGCGGGTCACGCACCTGCAGATTAAGTTGAAGGATGACTGCCCGAAGGGGTACACGTTCGTGAAGGCGAACGTGGCGAACGAAATCCAGAAGCTATTCGACAAGTACGAGGGCCGGGCCGCGACCTGGGAAGATCACCAGGGGCCGCTGCTCTCCGCCATCGACATCGAACGGGCCATCCTGAACATCCTGCTGTTCATGATCGTCGGCGTGGCCGGGTTCAGCATTCTGTCCATCTTCACCATGATCGTGTCGGAGAAGATTCGCGACATCGGCATCTTGAAGTCGCTCGGCGCATCGCACTATGGCGTGATGGGCATCTTCGTCTGGTACGCCTTCCTCCTCGGCGTCGTCGGCTGCACGGCCGGCACCGTCGTCGGCCTGGGCATCACGAACAACATCAACGAGATCGAGAAGTTCGTCAACGACCATACCGGGCAGCAACTCTTCGACCGCTCGGTGTACTACTTCGACAAGATTCCGACGAACGTGGAGACGGCCACGGTGCTGCTGGTAAACACCGGGGCGATGATCGTCGCCGTGTTCTCCAGCCTGCTGCCGGCCTTCCGGGCGGCCCGCCTGCGGCCGATCCAGGCATTGCGATTCGAGTAACCGACATTCACCCGCGAAGGAACGAGGGTCTGCGATGCTCACGGCCGAGAACTTGACGAAGACCTACCGCCGCAACGCGGACGTGGTGAGGGTGCTGTCCGGCGTGTCATTCACGGTGCGCGACGGCGAGTTCGTCAGCATCGTCGGCGCATCGGGGTCGGGCAAGAGTACCCTGCTCCACCTGCTCGGCACGCTCGACTACGCCGACTCCGGGGCGATCACGCTCGACGGCAAACGGGTGGACAACTTGCCGCGGCGCGAACAGGACGCCATCCGCAACCGCACATTCGGTTACGTCTTCCAGTTCTACCACCTGCTGCCGGAACTGTCGGCCTACGACAACGTGCTGATGCCGGCGTACATCTCGAACTCGCTCCTCGGCTGGTGGAAGACCCGCAAGGAATGGCGGAAGCGGGCCGACGAGTTGTTCGAGCGGGTCGGCCTGTCGCACCGCAAGAAGCACAAGCCACGGGAACTCTCCGGCGGCGAGATGCAACGTGTGGCCATCGCGCGGGCGTTGTTGCAGCACCCGCGTGTGCTGCTCGCCGACGAGCCAACAGGCAACCTGGACGCCGAGAAGGGGAACGAAATCCTCGGGCTGCTCCACGACCTGAACCGCACCGACAGCGTGACGATCGTGATGGTCACCCACAACCTGGAGATGGCAGGCACCACCGACCGCGTCGTCCGCCTTTCCGGCGGCCGCGTGGTCGAAGAGAAGGGGCCGACCTTTCGCCCGCGACTGATGCCGGCCGCGGTGTGAATTCCTGTCGCTAGCCGCGATCACCGATCTCGTTGTCTGATACAATTCCGGGAACACCGTCACCGTTCCCGGAGCTTCGGATGTCCACCCGCGTTTGGATCAACGGTCAACTCTTCGACAAGTACGAGGCGAAGGTCAGCGTCTACGACCACGGCTTCCTCTACGGCGATGGCGTCTTCGAAGGCATCCGCATTTACAACGGCAAGGTGTTCAAGCACCGCGAACATATCGACCGCCTATTCGAGTCGGCCAAGGCCATCGCCCTGACGATCCCGCTGACGCCGGAACAAGTCATGACGGCCGTCGAGGAGACGGTGGCCGTCAACAAGAAGGTGGACGGGTACATCCGCCTGATCGTGTCCCGCGGGGTTGGCGGTCTCGGCCTCGACCCGCGGAAGTGCGAACCGAACGTCATCGTCATTGTTGACGATATCAGCATCTACCCGAAGGAACTCTACGAGAACGGCCTCGAGATCATCACGTCGTCGTATACCCGTAACCACCCGAACGTGGTCAGCCCGCGGATTAAGTCGCTGAACTACCTGAATAACATCCTCGCCAAGATGGAAGCGATCCGGGCGAACTGCCTCGAAGCGATCATGCTCAACCACAAGGGCGAAGTCGCCGAGTGTACGGCCGACAACCTGTTCATCGTCCGCAAGGGCGTACTGAAGACGCCGCCAGCCGACGCCGGGATTCTCGAAGGCATCACGCGAGACCTGGTCATCGACCTTGCGAAGCAAGCCGGTGTCCCGT
>JBBQCQ010000309.1:0-5488 GCA_038318835.1 Gemmatales bacterium
CGGCCAGCAACCGCCACCGCCGCGGCGTGAACCGGGCTTCGGCGTGGGCGAGCATATCGTCGGGCGGTCCGACCGTTAGCCAATCCGATTCGGTCATGTCGAAACTCAAGGAAGGTCGGCGTCACGAAACTGGCAGGCACCGCCCCGCGTACTGTCCACAGGTCGATGAGGGGCGGCGATGAAATTCTTCCGCGGAAGAGTATTTATTCGCCGTAATTGCTACCATGATACGAAACGGAATCGTCCCGATGATGGCTTTGTGAACTCGCGGGGGAAACTCTTCACCCGCCGTCGGACATCGGGTATATCTACGGAACCGACGCCCCCAGCGAGAGCCGGGAACGACCATGCGCACACTACCCGTGTATTGGCACGAAGGGATGTTCCTTCGCCCGCACCACTTCCAGGCGTCCGATCGCTTCTGGACAGACTACACACGCCAATCGAGCCGGTGGGATCAACCCTATAATTGGGGTTTGCGGCGCATCGACATCGACCGCAACGCTCTCAAGAACTATCGGTTCGTCGTGCCCAGCCTTCAGGCCCGCATGAGGGATGGGGCCATTGTCCGCGTGCCGCAAGACTGTAACCTCGCCGAGATCGACCTGCACACGGCCTTCGACCAACAGGATCAAGTCGAGGTCATGCTCGCGGTGCCTACGCTCGAAGTCGGGCGGGTGAACGTCGGCGGGGCGAACGAAGACGACAAACGGTTCCGCGTCGAGACGGACGCCCGCGTGCCCGACGAGAACGACGGCAAGAACGAACGGCCGCTCCAGTTCCGCCGCATGAACCTCACGCTCTTGCTCACCGGCCAGGACACGGCCGGGTATGAGACGCTGCCCATCGCCATGCTCACGCGATCCACTCAGGGGGACACGGCCCCGATCCTGAATCGTTCTTTCATCCCGCCGGTGCTCGCCAGCGAGGCGTGGCCCGAACTTCGCAACGACATCCTCCAGCCGATCTACTACAAGATCGGCTCGCTCGTTCGCGACCTCGGTGGCACTGTCCGCGACCGCGAGATCAGCTTCCAGGATACCGACCCGGAAGCCCGGATGATGTTCGAGCAGGTTCGCATCCTCAACGAGGCGGCGGCGGCCACGCGGATTCTGGCTCGCACCGACGGCCTTCACCCGCTTATCCCGTTCAACGAGTTGTGTCGGCTCATCGGCCAACTCGCCATCTTCGGCCCCGACCGCGTCTGTCCGGAACTGGTCGATTACGACCACGACGACCTCGGCGGCGGCTTCTTCGAGTTGAAACGCATCCTCGACCAGCTTTTGAACATGATCGGGGCCGACCGTAAGTTCCAGCAGCGACCGTTCAGCGGGTACGGCCTCCAGATGCGCGTCGAGATGGACGAGCCGTGGCTAGCGACCGGCTGGCAGATGTACGTCGGCGTCGAGTCTAACCTCGCCAGCGGCGAGGTAATCGGCCTGTTGACCAGCGGCCAGATGAACATGAAGATCGCCTCCTCGGACCGCGTCGAGGAAGTCTACGGCCTCGGCCACCGGGGTATGGTCTTCCGGTACGAGCCGCAACCCCCGCGGGTGCTGCCGATCACCAAGAAGGACACGTACTTCTCGATCGAGCGTAGCCCCGACGAGTGGCCGTTCGTGCAGAAGACGCGTAAGGTGGCGATCCGCCTGAACGAGCGTTTACTGGCTGGCGACCTGGAGGGGAAGCGGGACGTGATGATTCGCGGCCAACCGGGCAAACAGCCGATCCTTCGG
The DNA here is from genome assembly GCA_038318835.1 of Gemmatales bacterium. Taxonomy (GTDB): domain Bacteria; phylum Planctomycetota; class Planctomycetia; order Gemmatales; family Gemmataceae; genus Limnoglobus. Next base: position 1,737 of record JBBQCQ010000309.1, read on the forward strand.
TTCACCCTCTACATCATTCCGCCGAAGGCGTAGCCCACAACACGGACCCTCCCCGTATGTCGAACGAAATCACCAGCCACGTCCTCGAAGTGCTTGCCTACGGGCTGAACCTGAAGACCCGCGTGATCAACGGCGAAAATCTGCTGCTGGACGCCGAGAACGCCAAGCTCAAGCAGATGTTGTGGGCCGATGGGGCCGTTCGCGGCCACCCGGACTATGGCGACAACCTGCCGCGGCCGGTGCCCTACGACAGTCGCGACTTCCTCGGCGTGCGATATGCGCTGGCGTGTTGGCTGGACGAAATTTTCATTAGCGATGTGTCCTCGTCCAACGCCGAGTGGTCGAGGAACTGGCGGGAGAAATCGCTGGAAGCAGAGTTGTACGGCGGCGGGCAGGAACGGGCGTGGCGGTTCTGGACGCAAGCCGACCTCTCCGAGAAGCGGCCCGGAGCCGAGGCGGTCGAGTCGTACTTGTGGTGCGTCATGCTCGGCTTCCGCGGCGACCCCGGCATTGTTAACCCGGCCGAATGGGCCGAGCGAGTCCGCCGGCGGGTGATTACGTCGCACCAGCAAGAGTTCCGCCTGCCCGCCGACTTGGGTCTGAAGACGAACGTGCCGGCCCTCCGCGGCCGCGACCGATTCCGCACGGCCGGCCGTGTGCTCATGCTCGTGGTCGCCATCGCCATCTTTGCCGGGTCCGCGGTTCTAGCGAAATTCCTGTCCACCGACTAACCCCCTTGCACAGGCGCTGATGCAAACCCTCATCCAACTGTTCGTCACGTTCATCCAGAGTATCCGCAGCACCGTCGGGCTTGTCCTGCCGATGTTCGCGGAGGCGGCCGACTTTCGCACGTGGCCGAAGTGGGTCAAGGTTCTCGTTCACGTGATCGTCCTGGGGATCATCCTTTACGGGCTGTACTGGGTCAACAAGCTAGACTTTATTCAGAATTTGTTGAAGTCGAAGGTCAACATCAACATTCAGAAAGTCTACACACCGCTCATCTTCGTACTTATCTACGTACTGAGTTGGCTTGGGTACTTCTGGTGGAAGTTGTTCAACCGCGGTGACGCGGCCGAGTTCCCGGACATCGAGTCGGCGTGGGACGACGCCATCCGCAAGCTTGCGCAGGCCGGCATCTCGCTTGGCGACGCCCCGCTGTACTTGATCGTCGGCCGCCCGGCATCTGGTGATGACGCCCTCTTTTTGGCGTCCGGGCAAAAGATCGATGTCCGCGCTCCGCTCGCGGCCGAGTCGCCCCTGCGCATTTTTGCTAGCCGCGACGCGATCTTCATCTGCTGTTCCGGGTCATCGACGTGGGGGGCGTTCATCACGGCCCTGACCTCACCGGAGGCCAGCGGCACACTCGACACGCCCGACGGAGTCGCCGCGGGGGCTACGATCACGCCCGGTCAGGCGCTTCAGGGTGTGGACGAGAAGGTGCAAGAAGAGTTCTACAACCTGCTTCAAACGCAGAGTGACCGGCCGCTGACCGGCGACGAGGACGCCCGCCTTCGCGAACTGGGGGAGTTAATCCAGAAGACGAAGGCCGGCGGCGTTCGCCGGGTCACGCTCTCGAACGAAACACTGAGCGTCGGCCCGCGGCGGCTCGCGTTCCTGTGTCGGCTCATTGTCCGGGACCGTCGCCCGTGGTGCCCGCTGAACGGCGTGATGGTTCTGCTGCCGTGGGGTGCGATGGAGACGGACGAGATTTGTCGGAGTGCCCTGAGCGTGCTGTCGGCCGACCTGGCCGTGGCCCGCGGCACGTTCCGTCAGCGATATTCGCACTTCCTCATGGTCTGCGATCTGGAACAGGCCTACGGGTTCGACGAATTCCGCCGCGGGTTCCCGAAGGACATGCTCAAGCAGCGGATCGGCCAGCGGTTGCCGCTTGTGCCAGACCGCCCACCCGAGGAAGTGCCAGCCGTGATGGAACAGGCGGCCGAGTGGATTCGCCTGAACGTGCTGGCGTCGTGGGTGCTGAAGTTCCTCCGCCTGGAGTGGCCTCCCGAAACGCGACGTACCCAGGGCTTCGTGCCCGGCTTCAACCAGAAGCTCTTCCAATTCCTCCACGAATTGTTCATCCGCGGGCCGCGGCTCGGCCGGATCATGTCTCGCGGTCTGCCGGTTGAGGCCACGGCCATGCCCGGCGACACGGTGGCAGCGCTACCCCTCGTCGGCGGTTGCTATCTCGCCGCCACCGGTCGCGACGAGAAACATCAAGCCTTCGTCCCCGGCGTCTTCCAGCGGCTCACCGAATCGCAGAGCGCCGTCAGTTGGTCGGCCGACGCCATCACCGAGGACCGCGCGTACTCGCAGTGGACCGGCCTGCTCTATGTCGTCGCGCTACTGCTCCTCGCCATCTGCGGCGGCGTCGTGTACCTGAAGTTCTTCAAGGTGTGACGCGACTTGCCGGCGAAACGAGCGAGCCTCCCGAATTTCGGGAGGCTCGCGGCGTTTTCGGGCGACCTTAGTACGTCAACTGCGTGTTGAAGAAGAAGTTCGTACCGGGTCGGAACAAGCCCGGCGTGCCAGCCAGGATGGCCGAGTTCGTCGGGTTGTTCGCGGCGATCGGGTCGAGGTGTTCGCGGTACAGCTTGTTGCCGATGTTTTCGACCCCGGCCGTGACCAGGAAGTTCTTATTCACCTGCCAGAATCCGCGAATGTCGAACGTCGTGAAACCGGGGGTGGCGAACTCGCCCAGGCTCCGGGCGAACGAGTTTTGGCCGTTCACGATCCGGGTGGAGAATTCGAGCTGCCACTTCGGCGCGTCCTGGGTGCCGTGGACCCGAATCCCGAGTCGGGTTTCCATCGGCGGAATCTGCGGCAGGGGTTCGGTGTCGGATGCGAACGTTCCCGTAAGTGGGTTCTTGCGGCGACTGCTGTCCAACTGACTGCCGTTCGGCTGGCTGTTGTTCAGGAGCGCCGTGCTGCGGCGATTATCGACGTGCGTCTGGTCGATCCCCTGCACATAGCTGAGGGTGGCGAACGGCGACAACCACCGGGTGACGTTAGCCTGGAGGTACATTTCCGTCCCGGCCAGGGTGGCCAGGTCGGTGTTCGTGAACACGACCTGCGTCAGCCCGCCCGATGTGCGGTTCGCGTCGTAGGTGATGTAGTCGTTGATGAGAGCGTAGAACCCGCTCACGCCCGCCTTGAGGTAGTCCGTGTCGTACCGCAGGCCCACGTCGAATTGGTTGAGCCGTTCTTTCGACAGATTCGGGTCGCCGATCAGTCGACTCGTGCCCTGTTGCAGCACGCCGATGAACGGCCCCGCCGAGTACAACTCGGTAATCGTCGGGGCACGTTCCGCGTACCCGTACCCGAGAAACAGGGTCGAGGCTTCGGTCAGTTTGTATTCGGCCGTCGCGAACCCGGCGAGCAGCAGGAACTCGCGGTCCAGGCTCCGGCGGGCGGCCGCCGGGTCAACCGAATAGATGCTCGGGTCCACGACCGTCCGGCTATTGCCGGGGATCGGAGCCTGGGCTTGACCGAACAGGTCCACGTTCCCCGTGATGACCCGCGGGTTGCTGCCCGTGCGCACATAGTCGATGCGACCGCCCGACTTGAACTTCCAGGTGTCTCCGATCGGCAACAGGGTTTCCAGGAACAAGCCGGGGTTCACGCTGTTCGAGTTCGGGATGCTCTGATTCTGGGTCAAAACTGTCCGATTCTGCGCGTCCACGGTGAGGGGCGACGTGATAATGGGCGGCCCGGCCAGTTGGGTGAACCGGATGTTGTCTTGCAACCCCTGG
>JBBQCQ010000310.1:0-5487 GCA_038318835.1 Gemmatales bacterium
CGCCGAGCAGACGGCACACGGAGTGTGCCTATTACTCTTTCGGAGTTCCCCCATGCTTCGCCTCGCACTCTTGCTCCTGTTCGCCGTTCCCGTGGCGGCCGCCGACCCCGTGCAGACGACGCTCTTCGCGGTCGGGCAGGATGGGTACAACACGTTCCGCATTCCATCGCTCATCGTCACGCCGAAGGGCACGGTGCTCGCGTTCTGTGAGGGCCGCAAAGCGTCGGCCCGCGACGGCGGGAACATCGACACCGTGCTGAAGCGAAGCACCGACGGCGGCAAAACCTGGGGCAAACTTCAGGTCGTCTGGGACGATGGCGACAACGCCTGCGTGAACCCGTGCCCGGTCGTGGACACGAAGACCAGCACCATCTGGATGCTGCTGAACCAGAACGGCGGGACCGACTCGGAGGCGAAGATCGTCGCCGGCACCGCCGCGAAATCGACGAGCGTGTGGGTGACGCACAGCACCGACGACGGCGCAACATGGGCGAAGCCGACGGAGATCACGAAGGACGTGAAGAAGCCCGAATGGACGTGGCACGCGACCGGCCCCGGCGTCGGCATTCAACTGCGGACCGGCCGGCTGCTCATCCCGTGCGACTACAAGGCTGACAAGGGGAAGGAACGCGGGTCGCACACGATCTTCAGCGACGACAGCGGCAAGACGTGGCAGCGTGGCGGCACCGCCGGGCCACACGCCAACGAGTGCCAGGCCGTCGAACTCACCGACGGCACCGTGATGCTGAACATGCGGACGTACCGCACCACGAATCGCCGGCTGGTCGCGCTCAGCACGGACGGTGGCCAGACCTTCGGCCCAACCGCGGAAGACCCGACGCTGATCGAACCCGTCTGCCAGGGGAGCATCCTGCGGTTCCCGAATAAAACCGCCGACATCTTGTTCTCGAACCCAGCCAGCACGAAGCGCGAGAAACTGACCGTCCGCCTTAGCACCGACGACGCCAAGACGTGGCGATTCGCGAAGGAACTGCACGCCGGGCCGGCCGCGTACTCGTGCCTGACGGTCCTGCCGAACAGCGAGATCGGCTGCCTCTACGAACGCGGGCAGAAGAACCCCTACGAGACGATCACCTTCGCCACCTTCACGCGGGCGTGGCTGATGGAGAAGCCGTGAATTTCGCAATCCGGCCGCGTGCCCTCTCGTCTTCGTCCCGGTCGGACGCGATAATGGATTTCGACCCACCGCGGCCGATCGGGCCGCACCGATTTCCGTACTCCCCCATTTGCATCCGGAGGTTCACCGTGCGTTCCTTGAAAATCCGCCTTCTCGGCGCCGCTGCCGTGGCCGCGATGGCCGGCATGGTCGTGGCCGCCGAGCCGATCCTGTCCGCCGACGTCAGTGGCAAGGCCATCGAGGCCGACACCGCCCACCTGGGTAAGCTCGTCGAACTGGCGAAGGCCAAGAAGAAAGTCGGCGGCCGGGTGAAATCGACCGCCGTGCTGTTGGCCATGAACGCCGACGAGAACCTCGCGGGCAAGGACGGAGCCAAGATGGCCGCCCTGCGTGACGCGGCCCTGAAGATCGCCGGCAAGTCGAAGACCCCCGCCGAGGTCGGCCCAGACGTGGAAGCCCTGGCGAAACTGCCGGCCGGCAAGGCCGGCGAGAAGGCGATGGGCGCGGAGAAGATCATCGCGGCCACGAAGCTCGACCTGGCCGAAGTCATGGACCTGTTCGGCGGAGCCACCGGCGGCGGCATGAACTTGGAGAAGGACATTCAGGCGATCAAGAAGGAAGGTGTGAAGAACCTGCCGGCGGCCGAACTGATCGGCGCACGGTCGGCCGTGCTCGCCGAACTGACGATACACCTGCCGAACGACAAGGCCACCGGGGCGAACAAGAAAGCGTGGGACGACTACTCGCTGGACATGAAGAAGTGGGGCCAGGACATCGCCAAGGAGGCCGCGAAGGGCAAGACGGCTGATCTGGCGAAGCTCAAGATGGCAGCCGGCAAGCTCGACGCGAGCTGCACGAACTGCCACAACAAGTTCCGGGCCGACTAATGTGTTGGGTACTCGCTCCGCGAGTACTCCGGCTTCCTCTCACGGAACGAATGGTTCCGATGCAGTAGACTCTCTCGGGGCACTCACGGAGCGAGTGCCCGACACTTTTCGACACTTCCCATGCCCACCTTCCGCTACACGCACCTCGACCACTGCTCCGTCCTCGTCACCGACGTGGCGGCGGCTCGCCACTTCTACGGCACTGTGCTCGGCCTTCGCGAAATCCCGGCCCCGCGCGAGTTCGACTTCGTCGCGATCTGGTACGACCTGGGCGGCACCTACCTGCACCTGTTGCAGAAGCCGCAGCCCGACACGATCAGCCCGCGGCACTTCTGCCTGCATGTGTCCGACATCGCCGCGGCCCGCGAAGACCTGACCGCGAAGGGCGTGCGGATCGACGAGACGGTGAAAATCGCGGCCGCCGACCGCTTCTTCGTTCGCGACCCGGACGGCAACCGCATCGAGATTTTGCAGTGGCAGCGGCCGTATGAACCCGAGCGCGATGGGCAGTATTTGGCGAGCCGAGCACCGTAAGGTGCCGGGTGAATGTGCCCCACCCAGCACCTTACGGTGCTCAGCTCGCCAAAATTCACTTCGCGAACGTTTCTTTCAACACTTTCTGCATCGACGCCCACGATTTCTTGTCGGCGGCCTCGTCGTAGGCCATGCCCTTGATGCCGCGGTCGTCGGCCCCCTTCACCGTGAAGCTATGGACCGCACCGGGGTAGCTCTCGAACGTATACGGCACCTTCGCGTCGTCGAACGCCTTCTTGAAACCGGCGACGACCTCTTCCTTGATGAACGCATCGTCCGCCCCGTGGCACACCAGCACCTGCGCCGTCACCTTGTTCACGTCGTCGGCCTTGATCGCCGGCAGCGCACCGTGGAAGCTGATCGCGGCTTTCACGTCCGGCACGCCGGCGAGGGCCACTTGTAGGGCCGTCGTGCCGCCGAAGCAGTAGCCCATGATGGCGATCTTCTTCGGGTCCACCTGCGGTTGCTTTTGCAGCGTCTCGATGGCCGCTTTCGCCCGGCCGAGCCAGACGTCCTTGTTCTTGCGGACCATGCCGGACATCTCGCCGGCCTCCTTGGGGTGATCGACCACCTTGCCGTCGCCGTACATGTCGGCACAGAAGGCGACGTACCCCAACTCGGCCACCATCATCGCCCGCTTCTTGGCGTAGTCGTCCAGCCCCCACCACTCGTGGACGACCACCACGCCGGGCAGTGGCCCCTTCACGGCCTCGTCGTAGAACAGGTGGCCCTTCAGCGTGACGCCGTCGAACTGGTAGTCGATCGGGTGATCCTTCACAGCCGCGGCCGACAGGTTGGCGAGTAGCAGCAGGCATCCGAGCGAGAAAACGCGATTCATCCGAAAGCTCCGGTTGTGGAAGAATGGGCGGGGAAATTGTATCGTGTCAGCCACCCCCGGAGGAAGTTGCCATGCGTTCGGCCGCCTTGTTGTTGTTGCTCGTCACCGGTCCCGCGTTCGCGCAGGAAGCCCCCCGCACGCACGCCGTGAGCCTGGACGATTACTTCACCCTCGCCGGAGTCACGCAGATCGCGGTGTCGCCGGACGGCAAGCAGATCGCGTACACCGAGGCCCGCTGGGACAAGGCTGACGACACCCGCAAGACCGACCTGTGGGTGCTCACGTCCGTAAAGCAGGCGTCGTCTGGGAAACGGTTGACGTTCGACCGGGCGAACGACCGCAACGCGAAGTGGGGCGACGACAAGACGCTCTACTTCCTCGGCAACCGCAAACGAGAGGGCGAGAAGAAGCCGCCCTACGACGGCAGCACACAGGTCTGGCGGATCGGCACGGACGGCGGCGACCCAACGCCAGCGACGCGCGTGGACGGCGGCGTGACCGGGTACGACCTCACCACGGGCGGCAACTTCCTGTTCTACAGCGTGGACAAGACGCACCACGACGAAGACGACTTCGCGAAACTGCGGGCGAAGACGAAGGCCGACTACGGTCACGGCGTGCGCAAAGTGTCGGAAGTCTACCGCCTGAACGTGCGGACGTGGCGGGCCGAGAAGGTGGTGGACGACACTCGCTACGTCCGCGAATTCTCGGCGGCCCCGGATGGCCGCCGGTTGGGGATGATTACCGCCTTCGACGACACCGTGGTGAAGAGCGAAGGCGAGAGCCGGGTGGACGTGTGGACCGAGGGCGGTACGGTCGTCACGCCGCCGACGGACAGCTACCGGGCGAAGGCGTCCACGCCGAACGCCTGGCTCGGCGATGTCGAATGGTCGCCGAACGGCAAGGCGTTCGCCTTCTGCGTGATCTTCGACGGGCACCCAGCCGAGATTGCAGTCGGCACCGAGTCGGCCGCCGGCTGGAGTGTCTCACTGCTCGAACGCACCGGGTGGGAAGTGGTCGGCTACGGCCGCGCGCTCGGCGTGCCGGTGCAGTGGCTGGGCAACGAGGAACTGCTCGTGCAGACCGAGAAGGCCGGCCGCGTCGGCGTGCGGCCGGTGTCGCTGACGAAGGGCGAACCGCACGCCCTGCCAGCCACCCTGCCCGCCAATGTGCTGGCGGTCGTTCCCGTGGACGACGACGCCTCGACGGTCGTCACCATCGGTGACGGGTTGTCGATGCCAGTCATTTCCATGCACCCACAAAACAAACCCGCTGTCAAACTGCTCGATCCGAATCGGCAAACGGCCGACTGGAAGCTGCCGACGGTCAAGCACATCACCTGGAAGGCGGCCGACGGCACCGAGGTCGGCGGCGTGTTGGAACTGCCGCCCGACTACAAGCCGGGCACGAAGTTGCCGCTCGTCGTCGGCATTCACGGCGGGCCGACCACGAGCACGAAGGCGGCCGTCGAATTCGACCCGCACAACGGCCGCCTGTACTTCGCCGTCAACGGCTACGCGGTGCTGTTCCCGAACTATCGCGGCAGCACCGGCTACGGAGACAAGTTCGTTCGCGACCTGCTTGGCCGCGAGAACGACGTGGAAGTGAACGATATCATCGCCGGCGTGGAACACCTCGTGAAGGAGGGCATCGCCGACGGCGACCGCGTCGGCGTGATGGGTTGGAGCAACGGTGGGTATCTGACGAACTGCCTCATCACGCGGAAGGACTTGCCGTTCAAGCTGCGGGCCGCGAGTAGCGGGGCCGGCATCGTGGACACGGTGGCCGAATGGGGCTTCAACGATGAACCCGCTTACCCGAAGGTGTTCAAGAAGGGCCACCCGTGGGAGTCGCCGGAGTTGTATAAGAAGTCGTCGCCGACCTACGACCTGGGCAACGTGACGACGCCGACGCTGATTCACGTCGGCGGCAACGACGTCCGCTGCCCGCCCGGCCACAGCCGGATGCTGTATCGCGCGTTGAAGGAGTACCTGAAAGTGCCGACGGAACTGGTCGAGTACCCCGGCGAACCGCACGGCCTCACCAACATGAGCCACCTCAGGGCGAAGATGGAGTGGGATCTGGCCTGG
>JBBQCQ010000311.1:0-5486 GCA_038318835.1 Gemmatales bacterium
GGTCGTCGCCCCCTTTCCGCCGTTTGCCCGAGGACCACCATGTAAGGTGCTGACGATTTGACGGACTGAACTATTAGTAGTGTACCCCTAGAGCCGTCTCTACCCCGCCAGAGCTTCGAATGCACGCCACCCGCACAATCGCCGCCGCTCTGTTTTTGTGTTCCGCCGCGGCCGCCGCCGACCCAGTTACGTGGCCCCAATGGCGCGGGCCGACCCGCGACGGCGTGGTGACCGGCCCCGCGTGGCCCGACAAACTCGAAGGGGACGCGCTCAAGCAAGTGTGGCGCGTCGACAATCTCGGTCCGAGCTATTCCGGCCCGATCGTCGCCACGGACCGCGTGTTCATCACCCAGACCGTCGACAAGAAGACCGAGGTGGTCACGGCCCTCGACCGCAAGACCGGCAACGAGCTGTGGAAGACGAGCTGGGAAGGGTCTATCACCGTCCCCTTCTACGCGGCCAAGAACGGAAGCTGGATTCGGTCCACCCCGGCCTTCGACGGGAAGACGCTGTTCGTCGCGGGCATCAAGGACCAGCTCGTCGCCGTGGACGGAACGACCGGCAAGGAGGTCTGGCGGTTCGACTTCGTTAAGGAGTTTTCCAGCCCGCCCCCGGACTTCGGGTTCGTGTGCTCGCCCCTGGTGGACGACGCCGCCGTGTACGTGCAGGCCGGGGGCTCGTTGGTGAAGGTGGATAAGAGGACCGGGAAGGTGCTGTGGCGGGCGCTCAAGGACGGTGGCGGGATGATGGGGTCCGCGTTCTCGTCGCCGGTGTTCGCCAAGATCGCGGGCGCTGACCAGGTTGTCGTCCAGACGCGAACGAAGCTCGCCGGCGTGGATCGGGACACCGGCAAGGAACTGTGGGCGAAGGAGATCGAGTCGTTCCGCGGGATGAACATCCTCACCCCGGTTCCGGTCGGCGACGACGGCATCTTCACCAGCACATACGGCGGAAAAACCCGGCTCCTCCGCGTGACGAGCGCCGGCGGCACGTACGACACGAGCGACGCGTGGACCCTCAAGTACGAGGGCAACATGTCCACACCGGTGGTGGTGGACGGCCACGCCTACGTGCTGGGCAAGGACAAGCGGTTGCTGTGCGTGGACCTGAAGACGGGCAAGGAGGCGTGGGGCACCGAAGAGCGGTTCGGGGACTATTGGAGCCAGGTCGCCAACAAGGACAAGATTCTCGCCCTCGACAACCGCGGCGTGCTGTACCTGCTGCGGGCCAACCCGAAGGAGTTCGAGCGACTCGACAAGCGGAAAGTGGCGGAGGCCGACACATGGGCGCACCTCGCGGTGTGCGGCGACGAGCTGTTCATCCGCGACCTGACAGGACTGACTGTGTGGCGCTGGACCGGGAAATAGGGTCGTCGCGTACTCTCCGGGGGCGTCTACGGTGGACTATAGTGATCGCATGAAACTGCTCCTGACCAACGACGACGGCATCGACGCCGACGGATTGAGAACCTTTCTCGCCGCCTCGACGGGATTAGGTGAGCCGGTTGTCGTCGCCCCGGCCGGGCCGCAGTCGGGCGTCAGCCACGCCGTCACCACCGACTCGATCGTCCGGGTGGAAACGCGGGGCAGGGGATTCGCGGTCCACGGTACCCCGGCCGACTGCGTCCGGATCGGGCTGCACTGGCTGTGCCCGGACGCCGGACTGGTGTTGTCCGGCATCAACCACGGCGGTAACCTCGGCGCCGACGTGTACTACTCCGGCACCGTCGCCGCCGTCCGCGAGGCGGTGCTGCACGGGTGGTCGGGCATCGCCCTTGTCGCACTACCGGAAGAAGGGCGTCGAATTTGACTGGGCTCGGGCAGGTCGATGGGTAGCCCGCGTCCTGGCCGATCTGATGGCCAAGCCGCTGCCCCCGCGGAGCTTCTACAACGTGAACCTACCGCACCTGCGGACGGACGAGGCCGACCCGAAAGTTGTGTACTGCCCACTCGACCCGCACCCGCTGCCGCTCAGCTACCGGCACGAGGACAACGGCGGCATGCACTACGACGGTAACTACCACACCCGCGCCCGCACGCCCGGGGCAGACGTCGACGTCTGCTTCAACGGGCGGATTGCGGTGACGACAATTAAGCTGCTTTGAATTGCGGCCATCTGCCAGCCTCGCGGCGGAAATGAAAAACCACCGGTGACCAGGCAGCCTCTCCCAACTGCCTGAACACCGGTGGTAGTTTCGTGTCGTGCCGACCGGACCGCTTGCTCGAAGGGCCTCTCCCTCCCCGCGAACACTTGACCCGGTTTTGCTCGACGAGCGAATAATTGCAGCGGGTGTGCCAAACGCGGCCACGATGTCGTGGCTTTCACGAAACGCTTTTGTTCGAAGCATTTCCGTGGTGTGGAGAAGAGTGGCCGATCTTACGGGAACAGGGCGTGGGCCGAGTGCTCGCCCGCCCTCGTGGCACGTGGTGCCTTGCCAAAGGGCAGTACCTCATTTCACTTCGTCCGCCACAGCCACGCCGCGAATACGCCCGCGAGTAGGAGATCGGGAAGGCCTACCAGCCCGGCGGTCAACGAGAGTTCGCCGTTGAGCGACAGGGCGAGCAAGATCAGAGCGAACGTCGCCTTGCCCGCCGCTCCGACGGCCATGAACGTCCGGTCTGCTTTTCCGGTCCAGCCCATCCAGAAGTAGGCAATCCCGAACAGCGGCAGCCACGCGGTCAACGTCCACAGGTACAGCGGGTGCGCCTTGGGCAGGCCGACCATGTTGCGGAGGCGGGGGAACGGCGGGGCAAACGTGGCGATGCCGCCGAGGTTCATCGGGCCGCAGGCCATGAGCAGCCACCGCATTTTGGAGCCGAGCTTCGGTTCCACGGTTCCTCCGTATGCCTTTCGGTCAGTCCGGGTTGAAACGGCGTTCGTAGGTGATCATTTCTTCCACCACCCCGCCGGCCCGATCCTTCGACTCCCGGCCAACCTCTTCGTATCCCCTGGCAAGGTAGAACCGACAGCCCCGCGGGTTGAAGCCGGAGCAGGTCAGCCACGCGCGTCTATGTAAGGCGGTCGCGATCAAGGACTCGGCATGCCGAAGCAGCAGGGTGCCCACTCCCCGTCCCTGTGCTGGGGGATCGACCCACAGGCCGTTGACCTCGTCGACCATGGGCTGGACGACACCGAGCAGCACGCCATCCTCTTCGGCGACGAACATGTCGGGCCAGTAGCGGGCGTACCACCCTTGCTCGAAGTTCCGGGCCATCCAGTCGGTGATGAACCTGGGCGGGGCGTCTGTGAAGCCGCTCAGCCATGACCTTCGGGCCAACTCGATCAGGCGGGGCAGGTCGGCTTCCGACGCGGCACGGATGGTCGTCATCGAACGCCCCTTGCTAATCACGCCTCCAGTTCGTGTGGTAGATCGAGTCGTGCGGCACCCCGACCATCCGCAGGTACGCCGACAAGGTGGTGCGGGATGTGGCTGAAGATCCACTTCCGCAGACAGTCGCCCTTGGCCATGGTGAAGATGACGTGCCCGCCCATCTTCATCGTCCACGGCTCGGCCATCACCGCGTCGCTGGCACCCCTTTCAGGGCGGCCAGCGACGCGGCCGAGTTGGCGTCGAAGTTCTTCAGGAGCTCGGTGATGTCGGTCGCTACGGGCGTGACCGCGCCGCCCCCGTCCGGGTCGATGTCCAGCTCGGGCAACTGGAGGATGCCGGGCGTCCACCCGGCGATCTCGGCCAGGTGGCTGGCGTTCCACCCCGATGGTGTGCAGCCCGCCCGGCGGTGCCCAATCCAGCTTGTCGACCGGCACCAGGGCCAGCAGTTTCCGGGTGACGGCCAGTTCGCGGGCCAACTCCGGCACCATCTGTTCTGAGATCAGCATGTTCGCTCCTTCGAAGCTCGGACACCAGGGGGCGATTTTATCGGCTCATCGACCTTCGTCGCTGCCGTCTGTTGCTTTCGCCTGCTTACTACCAGATAACCCCGATGGTGAACCCGTTGTGACAGCCAAAAGAGTACCCAGCCCGCCCGGAGGCGAGTCGGCCCTTCTGGCTGGAACGCATAACCCCTGATGGAGCCACCCGCCGCTTAAGCCAAGCAGGGTTACGAGGCAACCGCCCCTGCCAATGCACCTGTTCAGCGTGGCCGCTGTCCTGCGAGGGTGCATCCCGGTTTCCCGGTGAGTTCTTCTCGTTGGGCCGTCAGGAATCCCGCTATTGCCCAATGCCTTACCGAACGGCTAGCCGTGACTGACGACGTTCAACCGTTCGGTGAAGACTTTGGCGGGGAAGATTTCTGTTGCGCGAAGCGGCCGGATGTGGCAGAAAGGGCTTACACTTATTGGAATACCCCGCGAAGAGACTTCCAATATTGCACCCGGCGACTCATCATCGTGCGGGTTTTTTCTTTATCCCATACTTCGATCTGTCGCGTAATAGAGAACTGCTTCACGTCAGTCAATCGGCAGTAAGGGTCACTTCCACTTCTCGACCTTGGCGATTTGGGCGTTGAAGTCCTCGGTCATCTTCTTGAGCTGCTGATTGTGGGCCGCCGTCATCTCCGTCATCTGAGTGTTGTGGGCCTCCGTCTGCGCGAGGAGTTGTGCGTTGTGGGCTTCGACCTGCGTGGTGAGCTGGGAGTTGTGCATCGTGGTCATCGCGAAGAGCACGACGATCAGAAAGGCCGTTGGTACGATGAGGAGAATCGTCGAGGGCGACGGCCTCGAAGCCCGTGCAGGGCGAACCGCCGTGTCGCTTTCCATTCCGAATCTCCTGCGAGGGGGTGCTGGTATTTTACCCCGCGGAGGAGGCGGCCGCTAAACGAAAACGCCCCGCAGCATCGTGCCGCAGGGGCGTTAAGGAGTGGACCGAGCTCAGTCGTCGACGCGGGGGTTGTCGAAGAACCGGTAGGCGGCCTTCGTCGCCGCCCAATCCTGGCACGCCATCGGCAGCGTCCCGCCGATCCGCTCCCCCAAGTCGCCGAGCAACCGCCCGAGTCGCGTCTTCAACCGCTGGTCTGGGAAGGTGCCACCCGCCAACTCTTGTTCGACCCAGTCGTCCATGCCCGTTCCCCCGACCGATATACCAGTTGCGGAAAGTCATCCGGATGACGACGGTAACCCCAACGACCTTCAAGGGCGAGGCGAACTTGTGGGTAATTGTAAGCCGGTGACGGGGCCGTAGGGTGAATCGGTGGAAGGATTACCCGCGCTCACGCCGCCCGCATCCGGTACACTCGGGCGAATGTCCGAGGTGACCCGTCTACTCGATGCCGCCGCGGCCGGCGACCGCCGCGCCGCGGGCGACTTGCTCCCGCTCGTCTACGACGAGCTCCGGAAGCTCGCCGCCGCGCGCATGACCGCCGAGTCGCCGGGCCACACCCTCCAGCCCACCGCCCTGGTCCACGAGGCGTACCTCCGGCTGGTCGGCCCGACGGGCGGGAACCACTGGGACAGCCGCGGGCACTTCTTCGCCGCCGCCGCGGAAGCGATGCGCCGCATTCTGGTGGACGCCGCCCGCCGCAAGCGGGCCG
>JBBQCQ010000312.1:0-5484 GCA_038318835.1 Gemmatales bacterium
CCGCGGTTGCTGTACTGGATGTGGTCGTAAACGATGCCGCGATAAATGAGCGTGCCGAGTTGTTTTTGCTTGTAGAAGTTGCCATCCCACTGGCTCTTCGCCACGTCCTCGGCCCGCGCGATCAGGTGGAGCGATTGCAGCGTGCCGAGGAAGTCCGCGGGGTAGGTCACGGGCGGCGTCTTGCCCGGCTCGCGCGAGCCGGTCCACGCGCTCGGCCCGGCGTCGCACCACCAGGCGAAGTTCGGGCAGGTGTCGTCGGCTGCCGGGGCGACCACCGCACGTCCGGCCGCGTCGGTTGCGGCGATACGATACCGTACCAGCACGCGGTGTTGTTGGTAGGTCGCGGGCACGCGAACGCTGAACACGCCATCACCGGGGGTCGCGTCGCCGTCCTGGCCGTCGTCCCGCATGGGCAGGTCGGTCCACCCCTGCTCGTAGTCGGGGTCGGTCTTTCGCACGTATTTGCCAGGTGCTACGGCCTGCACTTTCAGGACGGGTTTTGTCGCACCGGCCACCAAGCGAGCCGTGACCAGGACCGGCACACCTGGCTTCGGCTGAACAGGATCGTGGCGAACCTCGCGGATCACCGCCGTCTTCTCCGCGTTGGCGAGACGGGCGGCGTTGAAGAACTTCACGACCGGCGATACGTCTTTCAGCCCGTGCGGGTGGTGGTCCTGCCCCGGCTTGATGATCCGCTCGACGGGACCGCCGAGAGCCTTGTACCGCTCATACACAATCGCACTGTTCTCGGCGTGCGGCACGACCGTGTCGGCATCGCCGTACACGAGCAAGAGAGGCACCTTCGCTTTGGCCAGCGGCGCGAGGTTGTCCACCGGGTTGAGCTTGTACGCGACCGCCTCGGCGTCGGTTTTGAAGTCGTGGGCGGCGAGAAGTTTCTTCCACTCCTCAGCGGACCCCTTCCCCGTGCCCAGTCCCAGCGGCTTGCCGCCCGGCCAGCTCTTGAAGTCGCACACGGCGTTGTCGAGGTAGACGGCGAGCGTGCGGTCCGGGTGAGTGGCCGCCCAGTTCAGGCAGTACAGCCCGCCCCGACTGAGACCGATGAAGCCAGGCTTCGCGTGCAGTCCGTAGTCGGTCGTGAGCACGGCGTACAGTTTCTCCCATTTGGCGATCGCCTTCGGCGACCCGAACAGATCGGCCGCGCTCAGGTAGGCGAGGTGCCAGCCATCCTTCACGAGGGCCACGTCGGCGTCGGCAAACGCGCCGAAGAATTCGCCCCGCCAGACCCACGGCCGACCCGGCCGCGGTTTCGCCGGCACGACAATCGTGGCCGTCATCCCCTCGACGGGGACGGTGTGCTTCGCGAACCCGTTCCACATCGTCGGCGGCGCGGGGAACGGCTTTGAGTCGGCAGCAGGAACGGAAGACGTGAGAACAACCACGAACAGGAAAGCGAGGAATCGCATCGTGCGGTACCCGGACGAAGAACGGAAATGAGCCGTGCGTCATTCTACGGAGCCGCGTTCAGACCGTGGCTGTGGCGAACTGGAAACGCGCGTGCGTCGCGGCCCGCGGGTCCAGCATTTCGAGGGGAATGTCGCAGAATTGTTCGACAAGGTCGGCATCCAGCCCGCCATTCGTGGCGTCCTTGCGGAGCATGTTCAGGCACTCGGCGTGCGAGAGGCCAGCCCGGTACGGGCGGTCGCTGTTCAGGGCGTCGTACACATCGGCCACCGACAGCATCCGGACGAGGGGCGGAATCTCGGTGGCCATCAACCCGTCGGGGTAGCCACGCCCATCGGATCGCTCGTGGTGCCAGCGGATGAGCGGGATGACAGGCCGGAGGGCTTCTAGCCCTACCACCATCCGCACCCCCTGTTCGGGGTGCCGCTTGATGATGTCGTACTCTTCCTCGGTCAGCGGGCCGGGCTTGTTCAGGATCGCGTCGGGCACAGCGATTTTACCAATGTCATGCAAGCTCGCTCCGCGGCGGAGAAGTTCCGTGTCGGCCTCCGAAGCGCCCAGATAGGCGGCCAGCGTGAGGGCCACCCGCGTCACTCGATCGGAGTGGCCACGAGTGTACGGGCTTTTGCTGTCCACCGCCTGAGCGAAGGAGTAGATGACCGTCTCGCTCGTCTGAAGATCGACGATCCGCCGGCCAACGCGAAGACGGGCGGCGAGTTCGCCGCGGTCGAATGGCTTCGTCACGAAGTCGTCGGCCCCACTTTCCAGGGCGGTGATGACGTTCGTCTTGCCTTCGCGGGACGTGAGGACGATCACATAAGTCGGCTCGTGGCGGGGCACTCGACGCAACCGTCGGCACACTTCCAGCCCGTCGGCCTTGGGCATCATCCAGTCGAGGATGGCCAGCTTCGGCGGGTTGGGGCTGCTCAACACGCCCCACGCGGCCTCGCCGTCGGGCACCGACTGTACCTCGTAGCCCCACTCACCCAAAGTG
Source organism: Gemmatales bacterium (assembly GCA_038318835.1). Classification (GTDB taxonomy): domain Bacteria; phylum Planctomycetota; class Planctomycetia; order Gemmatales; family Gemmataceae; genus Limnoglobus. The sequence goes on from JBBQCQ010000312.1 coordinate 2,417, forward strand.
ACTTCCAGGGCACGCCGGTAGAAGTGATTGTCATCGGCGATCAAAATTTTCACGCAGGCATCCTAAATACGAAGAAAACCAAGTGTGCAACTCTAGTTCGCAGTTTGGGTGTTGCCAAATTCGGTTCCGGAATCGGGATTCCCGTCCGGGTACCAGTTGAAACAATTCCTGACCGTGACCGGGGAGTTTCAAACCGCTTTCTTCGGAAGCTGTACTACTTTTCATGCGATACCCGCTGCTTGGACTTTGCGATCCCATGAAGTCTGCCAAAGTATTGTTCGGCCTCGACAGTTCCCGCTCACCGCGGCGGCGTCCGGGCCGTGCTGACGGCAAGCGAATTTCTCTCGGGCTGGAAAATCTCGAAGATCGCTGGGAGCCGAGCACACTCGCGCTCGACTCGTTTCTTCCGTTGGCCCTGACGAACACTCCCGCTGAAGTCACGCGGCGCGAACTTGTACTCATCGACCGCAACGTGCCGGATCGTGCTGGCCTTGTGCGGAGTTTGCTTGCGACTGCGCGGCCGGACACGGCAATCGAAATCGTGGCGTTGACCGGCGGGGGTGTATCCGAGGTGACGGCCGTCCTCCGCGAGCGGCACGGCCTCGACGCGGTCCACCTCTTCTCGCACGGCGGGGCCGGTGTCCTCGCTCTCGGCACGGATCGCCTTGATGCCACGACCTTCGACCGCTATGCCCCCGATGTCGGCGAGTGGGCCACTTCGTTCCGTGTGGGGGCCGACCTACTGCTCTACGGGTGCGACGTGGCCGCGGGGCCGGCTGGGTTAGCGATTGTCGGCCGCATCGCCACTGCAACGGGCGCGGATGTGGCCGCAAGTACCAACCCGACGGGCGACGCGGCCGAGGGCGGCGACTGGAACCTGGAAGTCCGCACAGGGGTGATCGAAACCCAAACGGCGGCCGCGATGGGGTGGGCTTTCACGCTGCCCACGGTGACGTTCGAGCAAGGCGTGAACGGGTACGCGAGCACCTCGGATACATACATCGACGCGAACACCCCGAACACGGCCTACGGCCAACAGACCCAACTGTACGTCGAGGGCGGCACGAACAACGTCCAGGGGTTGCTCCAGTTCAACAACATCTTCGGCAACGCGACGGGACAGATCCCACTCGGTTCGACGATCCAATCGGCGAGCCTGATCGTCTTCGTGACCGACACGGCGTCGGCGACGCAGGTCACGTTCCACCGGATGAAGGCAAGTTGGACGGAAGAGACATCGTGGAACGGATTGGGCGGGGGCATTCAGCGGAATGACGTCGAGGCGGTGGCCACCCCCGACGTCACCTACGGCAGCACGAGTTCGGGCGGGTTGCGGAACATCGGCGGGTTCACGGCGGCCGTGCAGAGTTGGTCCGACGGACTGCCCAACCTCGGCTGGGCCATCTTCAGCAACAACAACAAGTGGGGATTCAACACCTCCGAGAAGACCGGCAACAAGGCCCCCCGCCTGGTCATCAACTATACAAACACCTCGGCGGCGATCGACGACACCTACACCACCACCGTGAACACGCCGCTGGCCGTCAGTTCGGCCCTCGGCGTGCTTGCGAACGACATCGGCCCGCTTGGGGCTGTGTTCACGGCGGCCTTGGTCACCAACCCCACCCACGGGTCGGTGGTCCTCAACGCGGACGGCAGCTTCACTTATACGCCCAACGCGAACTATTCTGGGCCAGACTCGTTCACCTACCGACTTGTGGTCGCCGGGGTGCTGGTTCCCTTGCCCGCGACGGTCCGCATAACCGTTAACTCGGCGAACGCCGCGCCGACCTTCGCCCTCAGTGGGAACCCGCCGACCATCGACGAAGACGATGGCCCGCAAACCGTGGCTGGGTTCGCGACCAACATCGACCCCGGACCGAACGAGTCGGGTCAGGCTCTCACGTTCGTCGTCACCGCCAACACCAAACCCGGCCTGTTCTCCGCCGCCCCGGCCATCGCCGCCAACGGCACCCTGACCTACACCCCGGCCGCCGACGCGAGTGGTTCGGCCCTTGTCACGGTCGTGCTGAAAGACAACGGCGGGACCGCATCCGGCGGCCAGGACACGAGCACCCCGCGGACGTTCGCGATCACGGTCCGCCCAGTGAACGACCAGCCGACCCTCGACACGCCAGCCGACGTGACCATCGCGGAAGATAGTGGCCCCCACACGATCACACTCACCGGCATTTCGGCCGGCGGCGGGGAATCACAGGCCATTCGCATCCTCGGCGTGAGCAGCAACTTGTTCCTCCTGGTGCCCCCGACGACGGACTATACCAGCCCGAACACGACGGGAACCATCACGTTCACTCCCGTGCCTAAAGCGGTGGGCAGTGCGTTCGTGTTCGTGACTGTCCGCGATGCCGGGTTGAACGGCTTCCTCGGCGACCTGGACGACGGGCTGACGATTCAGTCGTTCCAGGTCACGATCACGCCCGTCGGCAACCCGCCCATGGCGAATCCGGATGTGTACTCGGTGGCGGCGAACACGACCCGGACGGGCAACGTGCTAGCGAACGACACCGATCCGGACGGCGATACCCTGTCGGCCGCTCTCGTCGCCGGCCCCGCGAACGGCACGCTCGTCTTGCAACCGAACGGGTCGTTCGCATACACGCCGGCGATGGGGTTCAGCGGTTTGGATACCTTCACCTATTGGGCGATCGACCCGGCCGGGAACAGTTCCACGACGATGGTCACGCTGAACGTCGGGCTGGCTAACCGCCCCCCGACGGTCGTGAACGATTCGTTCACGACTGCCGAGGATACGCCGCTGTTGGGGACCGTGGTGAGCAACGACACCGACCCGGACGGCGACAATCTTTCCGTTACGCTGCTCTCCGGGCCAGCGAACGGCACTCTGAGCCTTCAGTCGAATGGTACTTTCACGTACACTCCGTCCGCCAACTTCAGCGGGACGGACACGTTCCTCTACCGGGCGTCGGACGGGGCCGGCGGTACAGGCACGGCGATCGTGACCATCAGCGTGACGCCGGTGAACGACCAACCGCAACCGGCCGACGACCCCGCGACTCCCGTGAACTCGCCGCCGACACTCGACC
>JBBQCQ010000313.1:0-5480 GCA_038318835.1 Gemmatales bacterium
GTGACGATCTGCCTCGAACCGCTCGGCCCAGTCGAGACGAACTACCTGAACACGGCCGCTCACGCCGTCGCGCTGATGGCGAAACTAAAGCACCCGAAGGTGCAGTTACACCTGGACGTGAAGGCCATGTCGGCGGAAGACGCCCCGATCCCGGAGACCATCCGGGCGAACGCGGGGCACACCTTCCACTTCCACGCCAACGACCCGAACCGTCGCGGGCCAGGGTTCGGCGACACCGACTTCAAGCCGATCTTCCGCGCGATTCAGGATGCCAACTATTCGGGCTGGGTGTCGGTCGAAGTCTTCGACTACTCCCCCGACCCGGAAACGATTGCTCGCGAGAGCATCCGCTACATGCGAGAGTGTGAACCATGAACCGCCTCCTCTCCCTCGCCTTGATCGCTTGCAGTTCAGTCTCGCTCGCCGCGGCCGACCCGCAACTGTCGGTCGGCTTTGGCGAAGTCGATGTCACGCCGACCGTCGGCGGCAAGACGCCCGTCTACCTCGCCGGCTTCGGCCTCAACCGCAAGGCCACGAAAGTTCACGACCCGATCATGGCCCGTGCGGTCGTCTTCTCCGACGGCAAGCAGAAGATCGGTTTCGTGAGCGTGGACGTGATCGGCCTGTTCCTGCCGACCGTCGAGAACGTGCGAAAGCAACTACCCGGCTTTCAGTATGTGCTCGTCTCCAGCACGCACAACCACGAGGGACCAGACACGCTCGGCCTCTGGGGGGCAACCTACTTGTCGTCGGGCGTTAACGCGGCCTACCTGAAGTCGGTCGAAGACGGAGCCGCGAAGGCCCTCACGATGGCCGCGAACAAGCTCGCCCCTGTTCGCGCTGCGATCGGCACCGCCACGGATTCCAAATTGCTGCACGACAACCGCCGACCGATCGTGCTGCACGACGAGGTCGTGGTTTTGAAGTTCACCGGCGGCGATACCAAGCCCGTCGGCATCGTGGTGCAATGGAACTGCCACCCGGAAACCCTCGACGACAAGAACACCGAGGTGAGTGCCGACTTCGTGGCCGCCACCGTCCAGACTCTGCAAAAGGCTCACGGCTGCCCGGTTGTCTACTTCAACGGCTCGGTCGGCGGGCTGATGACATCGCTGAAAGTCGAGGTGAAGAACGACCGCGGGCAACTGTTGCAGGACGGCACCTTCGAGAAGACCGAGAAGTATGGCGAACTCGTTGCCGGGTTGGCGAATCAGGCGTTGAAGTCCGCCGCTGCGGTGGAACTAACACCATTCGAGGTCCGCACGCGGACGATGCTGTTGCCCGTCGAGAACAGCCTGTACAAGATTGGCAAACAGGTCGGCACCCTGAATAGGGCGATGTACGATTGGAAAGGCGATCCCACACCGAAAGAGTTCGTGGAGTCGAAGGACGTCACGGCCGCCGTTGCGGTGAAGACCGAACTCGGCCTGATCCGGTTGGGCGAACTCGACATCGCGGCCATCCCCGGCGAGATTTACCCGGAACTCGTGCTTGGCAAGGTGCAAGACCCCGTCGATCCTGGGGCCGACTTCCCCGATGCCGCGGTCGAGCCGGCGATTTACGCACAACTGAAAAACAAGCACAAAATGCTCGTCGGCCTCGCGAACGACGAGTTGGGGTACTTCATCCCCAAGCGGCAATGGGACGAGAAAGCCCCCTACACCTACGGCCTGAAGAAAGCCCCTTACGGCGAGATCAACAGCATCGGCCCAGAGGCCGCCCCACTGTTGTGTCGGGGGTTCAAGGAGTTGGCGGAGAAGAAGTGACGGCCGGCGCGGCGTGCAATTGGGCGATGCGTTTCACGACCATCGTCGCGTAACTGCCCCGCGGGAGGTCGAACCGCAACAGCACCTTCCGCCGGCCGCGGTGCTGGTCGTCCGGTGAGTCGGTGGCTTCCAGCCCGGTCGGCCGCACGCACGCCTTCCGCTCCCCCTTCGAGAAGAACGGCTTTTGCAGGCCGGGTATCTTCATCGTGGCGAGCGTCAGCCCTTCGTGTTGCAACACTTCTTCCGTCAGGGGCAGCCATGCCGCCGTCACATCCGGCTTCAAGCGGGCCGACGGCAGCGGCAGCAAGAGCGCCTCCCAACGCGGCACCACCTCCGCGGGCACGCTCGTGGGCACCGGCAGTTTCGCATGGTGCAACTCGATGCCCGCCAGGTGTTCGGCCGGCACGGTGCGGGTCAGCCACAGGGCCAGGATGCGGTTCCAGATGTCGCTCTGGTACGCCGACAGGTAGAGACCCTGAAGTTCCGGCTTCAGCCGCGCGACGGCCCCCTTCAGGTCGGTCGGGTGGTGAACGAGGTAATCCACGAGGCTGCGGGCGTGACCGCGGTCGAGCTTGGCCTTCAGCGTTGGCCAGTCGCCCCACAGTTCGAGCAGCATCGCCTTCTCACGCTTTTGGGCCGCCCGGTCGAATTCGTAAGGGGACGCTAGCGCCAGTTTGAGGGCCGCTTCGAAATTCCCGAGGACCATCTCCTTCGCCACGAACTCTTGCGAAGGCCCCACCGAGCCGAACCGCTGATCGTCGAAATAGTTCGGCAAGCCGTTCGCCGTCACCTCGCCGATGGCCGCCCGAATGCTGGGGACGTGGTCCGTCGGCACCGCCCGCATGGTGATCGTGAAGCGATTGGCGTCGATGTTCTGAGCGGTGAATGGTTCCGCGACTTGGCCAAGGTACGTAACCACGACCCGCTCGTGTCGGAGGTTGTGGGCTGGACCGCGGTAGATGGTGAAGTGCTGACTCGTGCAGGCATGGCGGTCTTTCAGTCCGCCGTAGCTGAGCCGTTGCCAGTCGATGTCCCACCGCCGGCGAACCGCCTGGAGGGCGTCGGGAGTGGTCCAGCCGGTCTTGTCGAGGCGATAGAACGCGAACGGACCGGCCGACGGTGCGACCGACGTAACCTCTTCCACGATGAAGTCTTCGGGGAGTTGCTTGATCTTCATGACCGAATTGAACGAACCGCCGTCGATTTGTCGAGCCAAGCTGAACACAAAAAGAGAGGAACGAAATAGAGGCCGAGAGGGTGAATCGGAAGCTGTCGCCCACTCAGCTTCTGATCGCACCTGCTCTCGACCTCTGTACTATACAGTAGACATCACTTTTTTTTCTGTCAACTGCCGGTGGTGATATCGCTCGGGACGATGACGATTTGGCCGGGCACCGGGGCGGGGTCATCGACGAGCGGCAACGTCGGCTGAACGTCATGCGAGATCGACGGAACGTGCTCGGCCGAGGCCATGAGGATGTCACGGACCATCTGGACCGTGACGGGGTTCGACGGCATCGTGAAGAAACCGGCCCCGGTCAGGTTGAGTACCTCGGCCCGTGTGCGGCAGATCGGCGGTTGCGTGTACGCATTCGCGATGATGAGGTGCCGACCGACGCGACTGAGATCGGCCGGCGAAGTCGTGAACGGAAGATACGCCGGGGCAATCTCCACCAGGGCATCGACCGGAACCCCGTACTGCGTGACCCGCGCTGTGAGACTCTCTGCCACCCCCGCGCCGAGGCTGTAGCCGACGACAACAAACCTCGCGTCCGGGGTCTCGCACAGGATTCGCTTGATCTCGCCTTCGATGAACAACTCGTGGTAGAAGTCCACACAGTAGACCTTCGCGAAGCCGTGGCAATTAAGTTCTTCCCGTAGTTTCTCGACGTACGAGACGTGTAACGGGTCGAACCCGCGGAACAAGATGGCGTAGACCTTCGCCCGCCGATCGACCGAATATTCGGGGCAACTTTCGGGTACTAGGGCCTGATCGCCCGCCCGGTGGCAACAGGTCGTGCAACCCGACAGCCCCGCAACGGCGAAAAACCCCGCGAGCAATAACCGATTCATGGCCGTGTCTCCCGGTCGAGTCACAACCAAGATCGTCAGAACTGCTGCAACCGGGGTAATCGTTCCAGATTATCAAAGGGCAGATTGGCCGCGCCGCCGCGGTCAGTTCCGGTTATCGAAACGGGGTAGTCTGGGCAGTTTTCTCAGACAGTCACGATCTGCCCCGACTTCACCGACTCGCACTCCCGGTGGCACAACACGAGGGCGTCGCGTGCCAATTTCGCACTCAGCAAATCGCTCTCGCGGCCGGTCGCGACGGCCTCGACGGCCGTTTGAAGTTCGCTCGTGAACGCGGCCAGCGGGTCGCCCCCGCCCTCGATGGCCGGGTACGTGCTCTTGCCATCGGCCGTCAGGAGCGTGAGCGCCGGGCCGCCGGAATCGTAGAGCAGCGTTGCCTTCTCGAGAAAAATCTCGAACCCGTGGACGAACGGCCGGCCGGGCATGGAGATCGCGCCGCTGGAGCAAGTCACGCTCGGCCCACCGGGGCCGTACAGGTACTGCGTGGTAAGGTAAGTGACAGCCCCGGATGGGTCCACCACACCGCTGGAAAAGACGGCCTTCGGCACCCCACACGCGAGGCCGATGAAGTGCGTGTCGTGGACGTGGAGATCGACGGCCGGCCCACCCGTCTTGCTCGCGTCGCCGATGTCGGCCGACCAGTCGGGCTTCGAGATCACCCGCTTGAAGTGGGCACCTACAAGTTTGCCGTACTCACCGCCGCGAACGAGAGCGGCCGCGTAGCAGAACTCCGGGAAGAATGGCAGTACGTGGGCGACCATGAGCATCTTGCCCGCCGCCTTCGCCGCCGCGAGCATTTCGTCGGCCTGCTCGGGTTGAAGCGAAATCGCCTTCTCGACGAGGACGTGCTTCCCGGCCTTCAAGGCCGCAATCGCGGTGGCGGGGTGCTGATCGGTCGGGTTGCAGATGTCGATCAAGTCGATGTCCGGGTCGGCGAACAGAGCCGCGAGTGTGTCGTAGGTCTTCACGCCGGTGAGATCGACTTTGCCCGGTTCCGGGCCGAAGTTGCCCCGTGTCGCAGTCCAGTCGCCCTCGAGTTTGGCCCGATCGCGGCTGCACACGGCAACAACTCTTGCGCCCGTCAGTTTCTGCGCGACGAGGTAGTGTATGCGGCCCATGAATCCCAGACCTACTATGCCGATCCTTACCATTTCTGTATTTCCTTTGTCATCAAGGGCTTGCGTAATTCTACCACTTGTCTGTTTTTCACGAGTTCCGCCATTTACACCGAATTCTTGGCTCATTTCCTGGCGCTGTGGCGGCAGTTCCAACACGGGTTTTTTCAGCGTTATTCGTGCGGCTCATCTTAGCCGGAACCGGATCGGGACGACAGCACCGGGTCGGGGTAGTCTCGGAGCGGGCATCGGCGCAACACCACGACCCTTGTTCTCAGCGACCAGATCAAACAATCGTCGCCGAACCAGACTGTCGAACCGCCAGCGAATATCTTATCCCCGATTGAGGACTTTGCGGCGTGCGTCGAACCAGGGGGCGTCATGGAGAAGGTCAACCTGGGCGAGAAGCTGGCGCTGTTCGCCGACCACTGGAGTCCGAAGGTGGTGGGCGAACTGAACGGCCAGCACGTCAAGCTGGTCAAGTTCGTCGGCGAGTTCGTGTGGCACA
>JBBQCQ010000314.1:0-5471 GCA_038318835.1 Gemmatales bacterium
CCCTGGGCAGTCGCGGCGAGATGTTGTTCGCCCTCGCCATCAGCAAATTGCATGGCGAGCGGCCGCTGTTTCGGCCGGCGTTCCTTGGTGACAAATGGCCCACGGCAGACTTCATCGTCGAACTGGTAGATGAAGGCGGCATGTTCTTCCTAGTGCAGGTGAAGACGAGCACTCGCGGGTACACCAAGAGCCAGAACCGACTGTTCCTCTCAGCTGAGCGGGACAAACTCCAGGCCCTCGCTGACGCTCCAGTCCCGACCTACCTCGTTGGCGTCGATGAGCCGAACGAACGGGTGTACCTCACGGCCATTCACGGAATCCTGGCCGCCGGCCGGTCGAGCATCTCAGTGCGACACTCGCCACAAGAGCACGCCGTCCGCGAACGGCTGTATGATGAAGTAAAAGAGTTCTGGCGGGCGGTCCAGACGCATCGCCCCTGGACGGCCTCCCAGTTTTCCGAGGTCGATCGCGAGCTTGAAACTGATGAATGACAACGAACCCTGGTTCATCGGCCAACGGGCCGAACTATTGGCCGCGGTAACCTTCACCCGTCTGCCTGGCGTGATGGTCCGGCAGCAGCCCGCCGAGTCCGGTTTGGACCTACTCGTGACTCTCCCGGCGGATCGGGGGGGCCGCGTGTTCGGCGTCGAGGTGATGGGAGCGAGGCACCGCGATTCGTACTTCACCCCGGACGGTCACATGCACGCGGAGGTTGTCCAAAGGGTGGAGAAGCAGGCCGGTGATTCGCCCTTTCCCGTGGGCATAGCCGTCTTCGACGTGTCCGACGATAGCGGCTTTTTCGGATGGCTCTTGGCCCCCACCGAGTCCGATGCCGGGGACCCGAAGCTGGAACGCCGACAAAGCGTGGTCGTCATGCCCATTACGACGGGCGAACTCAACCGTATCGTTCACGACGTCAATCACTGGTACGACCTCAGAACCGTTCCGGCCGTCTGACGCTCACACCATGGAAACCTACGTCAGCACCGATGTCGAGACCGATGGCCCGATTCCGGGGCCGCACTCGATGCTCAGTTTCGGGTCGGCGGCGTTCGCCGCCGACGGCAAGTTGCTGTCCACCTTTGAAGCGAATCTGCACACCTTGCCCGATGCGGTCGGCGATCCGAAGACCATGGACTGGTGGCAGACACAGCCAGAGGCGTGGGCCGCGTGCCGCCGCGATTTGCGGGAGCCAACTGCGGCGATGGCCGAGTATGTCGCGTGGGTGAAGGGGCTGCCGGGGCGGCCGGTGTTCGTCGCGTATCCGGCCGGGTTCGACTTTCTGTTCGTGTACTGGTACCTGATGCGGTTCGCCGGCGAGTCGCCGTTCTCGTTCTCCGCGCTCGATGTGAAGACGTTCGCGATGGCCGTCCTCGGGTGCGACTACCGGGCGGCGTCGAAGCGGAACATGCCGAAGCGATGGTTCTCCGACCGCCCGCACACGCACAAGGCGCTCGACGACGCCCTCGGCCAGGGGGAGTTGTTCTGCGCCATGCTCGCCGAGAGTCGGGCGAAGTAGCTCAGGCGTGGGCGGCCTGTTCCTTCGCCAGTTTCCGCAGGCGGAGGCCGATGAGCAGCGAGACCGTGGCCCAGACGCTGCCGTACTCGATCGGGCAGAACCGCGGGTCGATCGGCATGATCGGGATGAGCAACAGGAAGGCCAGGCCGACAAGGTAGAAGCCGCCCCAGAACATCGCCCCGAGCGAGACGAACGCCACCGTCGAGGCACCGGCCACGGCCTGGTAGAAGTCGGGGCCGCTCCAGGCCGATCCGCCTTCCCGCAGGCCGAGGTTCACGAACAGCAACCCGGCCACGAGCACGAAGCTGCCCCAGACGGAAATCATGTGCTGCTCGGCCGGGTTCGCCGGCCAGATGCGACCGCCGCCGTAGTACAGGAACAGGCAGAGGCCGAAGACCGGGCGGACGGCATACGCCGGCGTCACCCACCAGACCGGCCAGCCGTACAGCCGCACGACGGTGGCGTACAGTTCCGGCAGGAAGAACACCGGGGCCAGCCACAGGAAGAACCCCGCGTACCGCACGAACTGCTGGTCGTAATGGCTCTTCTCCAGCATCCACGCGAACCGCTCGACCACGTTCAGTTGTCGGGCCGAGATCGACTCGCCAGACTGATACCGCCGCAAGTCCTCGGCCAGCGCACCAGCCGTCGGGTATCGGTAGGCCGGGTCTTTGCCGAGGCACTTCTGGCAGATCGTTTCCAAATCTCGCGGCGCGTCCCGGCGGAACTCCGACAGCGACGGCGCCTCGTTGTGAACCACTTTTTGCAGCAACTCCGGCAGCCCCTCGGCCTGGAACGGCGTCTTGCCGGTCAGCAGTTCGAAGAGGATGACGCCGATGGCATAGACGTCCGCCTGCGGGCCAACGGCCTTCGCCTTGCCGGCGGCTTGCTCCGGGGCCATGTAGTTCGGCGTGCCCATGACCGCGCCGGTATTCGTGTGGCCATCGACGCTGTCGAGCCGCTTAGCGAGGCCGAAGTCGCCGACCTTCGGCGTGCCGTCACCGGTGATGAGGATGTTCCCCGGCTTCAGGTCGCGGTGGACGATCCCGGCGAGGTGGGCACTCTCGACGGCGTGGGCGATGCGCTCGACGACGGCCGCCGCTGCCTGCGGTGACTGCGGCCGGCCGCCGTACTTCTTGTTCAGCGACCCGCCCTCGCAGAACTCCATGCTGAAGAACGGCAGGCCGTGGTGTTCGCCGACCTCGTACACCTGCACGATGCCGGGGTGCTGAAGCTGGGCGGTGGCTTCGATCTCGATGCGGAAGCGTTCGCGGTCGGCCGCCCCGGCATGGCTGCCGCCGAGAATCATCTTGAGGGCGACGATGCGATTCGCCTGAATTTGCCGGGCTTTGTAGACGACTCCCATGCCGCCGCGGCCGATCTCGCCAAGGATTTCGTACCCCGGCACCGCCTCCCGCCCGGCCGATAGAGCGGCCGCCAGCGAGAGTTGCTCCCCGGTCTGGAGGAGCGTGGCCGGATCGGGGGCGTCGCGGTACACCTGCGTGGAGGCATGGGCCTCGTCGGTGGCGTCGCGGGGCGATTCGTGCGTGGTGTCGGCCATAGAACCGGGTGCGCGGGGGACGGGCGAATGTCGAGATTGTACGAACTGTGGACCGCGAATCGCTACGATGGCGGAAGCCTTCCCTGCAGGAGTCAATCATGTTCCGATCCTTGATCCTGGTCCTTGCGTTCGCCACGACTGCCGCGGCCGCCGACAACTGGCCGAGTTGGCGCGGCCCGACGGCGAACGGCGTCGCGGCGAGCACCGCGAACCCGCCGACGAAGTGGGACGAGCAGACCAACATCAAGTGGAAAGCCGATCTGCCGGGCCGCGGCAGTGCTACGCCGGTCGTGTGGGACGATCAGGTGATCGTCCTGACGGCCACGCAAGGACGCGAGGCGAAGCCAGCGGAGATGCCGAAGATCGAGAAACGGCCCGATGCGAAGACCGAACCGCCGCGGCACTGGTACACCTTCGAGGTCCACAGCTTCGACCGCGAGACGGGCAAGCCGAAGTGGAAGAAGACCGCGGCCGAGGCCGTGCCGCACGAGGGGCACCACCCGTCGCACTCCTACGCGGCCGGTTCGCCAGCGACCGACGGCAAGCGGCTGTACGTGTCGTTCGGCTCCTTCGGCGTCTACGCCTTCGACCTGATGGGCGAGCAAATCTGGAAGCGTGACCTGGGCCGCATTCATTCGCGGCTCGGCTGGGGCGAGGCGGTCACGCCGGTCGTCCACGGCAACACGGTGATTTTGAATTGGGACCAGGAAGCAGGCTCGAAGCTGATCGCCCTCGACGCCGCGACCGGGGACACGAAGTGGGAAGTGAAGCGCGACGAGAAGACGAGTTGGAACACGCCGTTGATCGTCGAACACGCCGGCGTCACACAAGTGTTGGTCAACGGCACGAACCGCGCCCGGGCCTACGATCTGGCCAATGGCAAAGTCCTGTGGGAGGTCGGCGGCATGACCACGAACGCGATTCCGTCGCCTCTTGCGGCCGACGGCGTGGCGTACATCATGAGCGGCTACCGCGGGGCGATGGCAGTGGCCGTGCCGCTGGACAGCCGCGGCGAGGTGGCGAAGGACGGCGTGAAGTGGCGGTACACGAAGGGCACGCCCTATGTGCCGTCGCCGCTGTTGTACGACGGCCGGTTGTACTTCACGGAGGCGAACACGCAACTGCTGACGGTGCTGGACGCGAAGACCGGCAAGCCGCTGCTGGAGCGCGAGCGGTTGCCGCGGGTGGGCAGCTTCTACGCCTCGCCGGTGGCGGCGGCCGGCCGGCTGTACTTCGTGGACCGCGACGGCACCACGGCCGTGCTCTCGGCCGGCGACAAGCCGGAAGTGCTGGCGACGAACAAGCTCGACGACAAGACGGATGCGTCGCCGGTGGTGGTGGGCAAGACGCTGTTCCTCCGCGGCGAGAAGCACCTGCACGCAATTGAGGAGAAGTGAGACAAGCGGGGGGCGGCCGTTTTTACCCCGAAGGGGTGACAGCCCTCAGCCCAGGGCAAGTTTTACCCCGAAGGGGTGACAGCCCTCAGCCCAGGGCAAGGAGGCTTTGCGACGCCGCCCTGGGTTCGACCATGCGAGAATTTTGCAGCCCGAAGGGCTGCGAGCGCGAGGTACTGTCGCTAGCAGCCCGTCGGGCTGCACGAGTGCGGCTCTCGTCCCCAGGGCGTTGCCCTGGGCTGAGGGCTGTCACCCCTTCGGGGTAAAGACAGCCGCCATTTCGTTACTCTTTCCCCAACACCAAGTCGAGTGCCCAGCACCCGCGGACGTGCGGCCCGTCGCTCCGCAGGTGCGTGAGGATGTCCGCGTTCTCACACCCGGCGTCTTGCAGCGCGTCGGCCAGGATCGGCAGCCGGTCGAACGCCCGGTCGGCGTAGATGCCCTCGGCGAGCGAGACGGCGGTAGATGTTCGCCAGGCGGGATCGCAGGAAACGGGGCGGAACGGGTTGCCGAAGATGTCGCGGATGATGCGCTCACCGCCTGGCAACTCGTCCCAATTCCCCATCGTCCACTCGACCGCGTACCATCCGTCATTGATCGCAACACGGTAGGCTATATCGGCCGCGAACTGTCGTTCACTCTGGATTGTGGCGCAATTCGACAACGACTGAATCGCAGCCCGCACGACCGCTTCACGATGTTCCTCACCCACCGGGCGGTCGGCTAGCTCTTCCCCGAGGACGACGGCCCGCCGACTGGCTTTGCCCAACAGTGGCCAGACGCCACGGCAATAGGCACACCCTGTCAGTCTCAGCTTTCGTTCGCTCACTCGGCCTCGCAGGAGCAACAACATCGACATCTTGTGCGTGGATGATTGCCACTCCGCTTCCGTCATCTCTTGCCCTCGCTTCCCGCGATCATACACCCTGCCGCAAACATCCCGTAGGTCGGCCGAGCCGAGGCCGACCACCTTCCGCCCCCTGGGGCGGTTCCTGCC
>JBBQCQ010000315.1:0-5462 GCA_038318835.1 Gemmatales bacterium
ATGAGCGTGAAGAAAACGTGCGGCCTCGCGGATGTGAAGGCCACCGTCGGCACGCCGGTCGTCGGCGTGGTGCCGTGGCAGTCGGCCGCGTCGCTCCGCGACCCCGTCCGCCGGGCCGAGATCACCGAGGCCATCGACAAGCTCCGGGCCTACGTGACGCAGTCGTGCCTGCCCCGTGGAGCCACGACCGTGACCCTGACCAGCCCGCACAGCGACGAGGGCAAGTCGTTCGCCACGTTCGCCCTGGCCAATAGCCTCGCCGACGCCGGTTACAAAACGCTGCTCGTCGATTTCGACCTGCGGTCGCCGACGCTGCACGCCCTCGCCGGGCAAAACAATCAGGCTGGCGTGTGCGAACTGCTCCGCGGCGAGGCCGAATTCAAGGGCACGATCAAGGTGCTGCCGAACGACTTGCACTTCCTGGCGGCCGGCACCTGGACCGACGCCGCCCGCCGGGCGGCCGGCAGCGGCCGACTGGAACAACTGCTGACCTGCCTGAAAGAACCGTTCGACTGCATCATCCTGCACAGCCACCCGCTGCTGACGGCCGCCGAGTCGATCGAAGTCGCCCGCCGCAGCGAGGTCGTGCTGCTCTGCACGCTCTGCCGCGAAACGACCCTTCCGCTGCTCAAGAAGGCGACCGACCGCCTGACCACGATGGAAGTGCCCTTCACCGGCATCGTGTACCTCGGCGCGACCCCCCAGGAGGCCCTGTGTTGAACTCCAAGCTCCCCCTGTATGTCGTCGTCGGTCTGGTCATCGGCGGGGCGGTCGTCCACGGAGCGATCACGCAACGGTGGTCGGTCTTCACACCCGACGCCGCCCGCACCGCGCGGATGCACGCGCTCATGGTCGCGGTGCCGAACTGCGACGTATCGGAGGTGGAATCTGACGTGCCGCTGAAGGAACGCAGCATCGCCACCTCACGACGATACCAGCCGCAGGACGAAAGCGACATGGCCCTCGTGTCGATCATCTCCGGGGTACCGGGGGCGGTGTCCACACACACGCCGGACGTGTGCTATCAGGCCAGCGGCTACCGCCTGTTGCACGGCATCCAGCGGGAGACGATCACGCTATCCGACGGCGGGACGGCGACGTTCTTCGTCAGCGATTTCGAGAAGAAGAAGGAAGCCTCGGTCGAACGCCTTCGCATCCGCTGGGCGTGGACGACGGGCGGAGCGTGGGAAGCCCCGGACTACGCCCGGTTCCACTACATGAAGGCCGGCGAGTTGTACAAACTGTACGTCGCCACGCCGCTGCCCGAGGCGGATGGCAAAGTCGCGGCCGACTCGCCCGGCGTGCAACAGTTCGTGCGGGCCGCCTTCGAGCAGTACGCGGCCGCCCTCCGCTGAGTTTTCGCCCGGCCTGTCGTCGCCCGATCCTTCCAGGATGAACCGCACTGATGACCACGATCCGAACCGCGAAACCCTCGAAACCGAAGTCGCCGCCCGTGTTCCATGTCAAGGCCCTCGCCCTCGAAACTGTGGCCCTGCCCGCCGCCCTGCGGCGGCCAGTGGCCGCTCGCGACCTGTTCCACGGGGGGGTGGCCGGGGCGCTGTTCGTACTCACGCTGCCGGTGGTAGCGATGGCCGTGCTGGTGGTGAAGCTCACGTCCCGCGGCCCGGCGATCTACCAGCAGACTCGCCTCGGCCGCGGCGGTGTGCCGTTCACGATTTACAAGCTTCGCACGATGCGGAACGACGCCGAGAAGGACGGCCCGCAGTGGGCGAAGCGCGGCGATGCCCGCATCACGCGCGTCGGCCGATTCCTCCGGGCGACGCACATCGACGAGCTGCCGCAGTTGTGGAACGTCCTCCGCGGCGAGATGAGCCTGGTCGGCCCGCGACCGGAACGGCCGGAGATCATCGCCCTGTTGCGGCAGGAGATTCCCGGTTACGACCGCCGTCTGAGCGTGAAGCCGGGAATCACCGGGTTCGCGCAAATTCACCTGCCGCCGGACGAAACGACCGGGTGCGTGCGGCGGAAGCTGATCTACGATCTCTTCTACGTCCGCCGGGCGGGCGTGGCGTTCGACTTCGGCATCCTCGTCTGCACGGCGTTGAAGGTTGTGGGATTGAAGAAGCTGTATCGGCGAAAGTAGGTCGGGACTGCCGGAGCCGACCACCAACCTCGCACCGGCTACTTTCCGACCGGGCAGAATGCCCACCGCGGCGGGAATGAGTCGGCCCCGGCAGGGCCGACCTACCCAAGAGGAGGCACGGATGTCGCCCATCAACGTCAGCGTGATCGTGCCGGTGCGGAACGAGTCGCGGTCGATTCGCCAAACGCTCGTCTCGCTTTTGTCGCAAGACTTTCCGCCCGATCAGTTCGAAGTGATCGTTGCCGACGGCTTCTCGACCGACGACACCGTGCCGATCGTGCGGGAACTTCAGAGCACGCATCAGAATCTGAAGCTCGTCTACAACCCTCACCGTTGGTCGAGTGCCGGGCGGAACCTGGGTCTGCGGCAGATGCGCGGCCAGGTTGCCGTCATCGTGGACGGCCATTGCCATGTGCCGGATCGCAACTACCTGCGGAACGTCATGGACGCCTTCGCGCAGAGCGGGGCCGACAGCCTCGGCCGACCGCAACCGCTCGACGCCCCGAACCCGACGCCCTTTCAGGCGGCGGTGTCGGTCGCCCGATCCAGTCGCCTCGGGCACAACCCGGAATCGGACATCTTCTCGGATCGGGCGAAGTTCGTGCCGCCACAGAGTACGGCCGTGGCCTACCGGAAAGGCGTGTTCGAGACCATCGGCCTGTTCGACGAACAGTTCGATGCCTGCGAAGACGTGGAGTTCAATCAGCGAGTCCACGACGCGGCCCTGACGTGCTTCTTCACGCCGACGATCAAGATCGTCTACGACCCACGGATGACCCTCGGCGGGCTATTCCGACAACTCGGCCGGTACGGGGCCGGGCGTGCCCGCCTCGCGGCCAAGCACCCGAGGTCGCTATCGCTGCCCGCCATCGTGCCGCCGGCGTGGTGCGTGTGGCTCGTCGTCGGGGCCGTCCTCGCGTGCCTGCACCCGCTGCTGTTGGCCGCGTACTTCGGGTCCATCGCGCTGTACGTCGGCGTCATCGGTGGTGCGTCGGCGTGGCTCGGCCGTAAGCAACCCGTCCGCATCGCGGCCCGCATCCCGCTCGTGTTCGTCGCCATTCACTTCGGCTTCGCCTGGGGATTCCTCCGCGAAGTTGGCCGGCAGGTCCGCGGTTTGCTACCATCGCGAGTATGACCACCGGCGAAACTGTCCCCGACTTCGCGTTCCAGCGGCCCGACGGCTCGGCCGTCCACCTGTCGGAACTCCTGCACAGCGACTGCACATATCTGTGCTTCATGCGGCACTTCGCCTGTCTGCCGTGCGTGGTGCGGGTGCGGGACGTGTCCGAGAAGTACCCGCGCCTGCAAGCCGCCGGCATCGACGTGCTTGGCGTCGGCCACGCCCCGCCGCCGGTCGTCAGGCAATTCCTGGCTCGCGACCAGATCCCCTTCCCCGTCGTCACCGACGTGAGCCGCGAAAGCTATAAAGCGATGGGCCTGCCCCGCGTGCCGCTGTGGCATTTCCTGCGGCCGCGGATCGTCGTCGATGCTGTTCGCCTGCTCCTTCGCGGCGAAAAAATCCGGCGGCTGACCCGAACGGAAGACATCCAGCAACTCGGCGGCGATTACCTGATCGGCCGCGACCGCACGGTGCTGTACGCCTACCCCAGCCGCGACGCGACCGACCGCGTGCCCGTGGAGACACTCCTCCGCTGGAAGGCCGAACACATTCCCGGTGTGGCCACAACCGCCGGTTGACTTCGAGCCGCCTCGCGCCTACGGATGACAGTGCGAACCTCCGCCGGTCTTCATATCCTTCTGAAAGGAACGCGATCCGATGAATCGCTGGTTCTTCACTCTCCTGCTCGTCGCCGTCACCCTGCCCGCGACGGCCGCCGACCCGTTCGACGTTCTCCTGCCGAACGAAAACCTCAAAATTCCGTTCCCAAACGATGTGTCCATCGTGTACGTCACGCGCAACAGCAACCAGACTGAGTGGAACAAGCTAACCGGCTTCTGGAACGAGGGCACGCAGGACGCCATCAACCCAGCCACGGGCGGAACGGTCACGCGGAAGGTCATCAAGATCAAGGTGCCGCTCGGCCTCTCGACCGCTCCGCTGGTGCCGGCCGAGAACCCAATGACGCTCGCGAAGTGGAACCTCGGCAAGCGGCTGTTCTTCGACAACATGCTCTCGTCCAACGCGAAGGTCGCCTGCTCGACCTGTCACAACCCAGCGAAGGGGTACACCGACCAGGCGCAGTTTTCCTCCGGCATCAACGACTCGCTCGGCGGGGCGAACGCGCCGACCGTCCTCAACTCGGCGTACAACCGCTTCCAATTCTGGGACGGCCGCGGTAGTTCGCTCGAAGACCAATCGCAAGGGCCGGTCGGCAACTCGAAAGAGATGTTCGCCGGGTCGGGCCAGCCGTGGGATGAGGCCATCACCCGGCTGCGGGCGAAGCCGGACTACGTGAAGGCGTTCAACGACGTGTTCGGCCACCTGCCGACCCGCGACGCGGCCGCGAAAGCCATCGCGGCCTACGAGCGAACTGTCCTCAGCGGCAACAG
Source organism: Gemmatales bacterium (assembly GCA_038318835.1). Taxonomy (GTDB): domain Bacteria; phylum Planctomycetota; class Planctomycetia; order Gemmatales; family Gemmataceae; genus Limnoglobus. The sequence goes on from JBBQCQ010000315.1 coordinate 4,616, forward strand.
CGTCTACGACCGGGCCGAACAGGCCATGAAAAAGCGGCTCGCCGAGGATGACGACGGCAGCGGCAAGCCGGAGTTGAAGGCCATCGACTTCGCCACTGTGCTTAAGGACGCCGTCGCCAAGAAGGACCCGGCCACCGCCGTGTTCGGCCCAACCCTCGACGCGGACGCCCTCGGCGCACGACTGGTGAACGGCCGCAACCTGTTCTTCGGCAAGGCCCGCTGCACGAACTGCCACGTCGGCGATAACTTCACCGATGGCCTGTTCCATAACCTCGGCGTCGGCGCGAAAGACGGCGTCCTCGGCAAGGAAAACCTCGGCCGATACGGCTCGCTGCCGACCGGCCACAAAGACCCGACGCTGGTCGGGGCGTACAAGACGCCGGGCCTGCGTGGGCTGGCCGACACCGCCCCGTACCTGCACGACGGCAGCGAGAAGACGCTGGAGGCCGTGATCGAGTTCTACGACCGCGGCGGCAACGTCAACCCGTTCCTGGCCGAGAAGATGCGGGACACAACCGCCGAGGCCGCTTATCAGAAGGTGAAGGCCGCCGGGCAACCTCTCGACGCGACCGTGAAGACGTTCACCTCGGCCGGCTCGCCGATCATCCCGTTCAAGCTAAACCTGACGAAAGACGAGAAAACGGACCTGGTGCTATTCCTGAAGGCGTTGCAGGGCGACCCGGTCGATCCGATCGTGGCCGATCCGACGAAGTTCGTCGGATCGTAATCTGAATTCCATCCAACAAGCCTGCGGCGGGGGGGCGGGGGGGGAAAAAACCCAGGTAGCGCCGCCGGCGTGGTTTGTTGCAGGAGGGGTGGTGGGGGGGCCAAGACCCCCCCGACCCCC
>JBBQCQ010000316.1:0-5455 GCA_038318835.1 Gemmatales bacterium
CCGTTCTCCAGTTAAGCTGGAGGATTTCACCACAGACTTGGCAACCCGCCTACGCGCCCTTTAAGCCCAGTGATTCCGAACAACGTTCGCACGGTTCGTCTTACCGCGGCTGCTGGCACGAACTTAGCCCGTGCTTCCTCCAGGGATAGATCAAAGTGTTACCCTTTTCTCCCCCTCGACAGTGCTTTACAACCCGAAGGCCTTCATCGCACACGCGGCGTCGCTCGGTCAAGCTTGCGCTCATTGCCGAAGATCCTCGACTGCAGCCACCCGTAGGTGTCTGGCCAGTGTCTCAGTGCCAGTGGCGCGGGTCGTGCTCTCACACCCGCTAGACATCTCAGGCTTGGTAGGCCATTACCCCACCAACTACCTAATATCACGTGGGCTCCTCCCAGGGCGGCGGACCTTTGGTCTCACGACATCATCTGGAATTACCCCTTCTTTCGAAGGGCTATGCCAGACCCCAGGGTAAATCCCCACGCTTTACTGCCCCTTACGCTGCTTCCCCCCTTGCGGGGATTCGCTCAACTTGCATGCCTAATCCACGCCGCCAACGTTCGTTCTGAGCCAGAATCAAACCCTTCAAAAGTTTATCATTGCCCCAGGGTTTCCCCCAGAGCCTTTTAAGTGTTTGCCTGCTTCGTTGCTCGGTACAAAACTCACTATTCGGTAGACGACCCGCGATCGCTCGCGTGCCACCCACCTCCGAATGAGCGATACCGATCAACGGCATACGCTCACCCATCCGTAAGGCTCGTAACGCTACTAACTTGTCAAAGATCATCTCGCAAGATCCGCAAGCCATGGAAGGAATTACCCTACCACAACCCACCTCACTCACACGCCGCATCACTGCAGCAAAGAGAGTATAGGACTCCGACTCGCGGTGGCAACGGACGGACGCCAACAGTTTTTGAATTCGTGTAGATACCGTGATGTATGACTTGTTCATGGCGGTACTTGCGACGTTTCAGAATCGAAAATCTTCACTCGCAGATGATTTCGCAGTCGTTGGGCGTGATGGTCCCTGCCTGGTCGGTAGGCGTGGCCGAGTAGCGATCTGGTCGCGTCCGGAGGGACTTCTCCTTTCGCAACTCCCGCGCCCTCTGCTATAACTGTCTTGTTCACCTCCGCACAGGACGACACGATGGGAACCGCCACGGCGATTGACGACCTGCCCCTCACTTACCTCGACGGCCATACGGGCACGCTCGCCGAGTATCGCGGGAAGGTGCTGTTGGTCGTGAACGTCGCCAGCAAGTGCGGGTTCACACCGCAGTACGCGGGACTTGAAGAGTTGTATCGCACCTACAAGGACCGCGGCCTCGTCATCCTCGGCTTCCCCTGCAATCAGTTCATGGGCCAGGAACCGGGCACAGCCAACGACATCCAGACGACCTGCGGCGTGACCTACGGCGTGACGTTTCCGATCCTGGCGAAGGGCGACGTGAACGGTGCGAACGCCCATCCCCTGTACCGGCACTTGACGGCTGCCCGACGCGGTTTCCTGGGAACGCGGGCGGTGAAGTGGAACTTCACGAAGTTCCTCCTCGACCGTGAAGGCCACGTCGTTGCCCGCTACAGTGCCTTGACAAAGCCGCGGAAACTCGCGGCGAAGATCGAGACGTTGCTGGGTTAAGTCCGAGGCGGGTTTGTAGGGCGAGTCGAGTCTTCGAAACCGGCCGTTGCGCTGCCGGAGGGTCTCGAAGACTCGACCCGCCCTACGGGGGAGATCCGCGAGCCACTTATCAGCACGGTTCGGCATCGACCGACACATCCACCGTGTGCTGGCCGCCGCCGAGGATGACGCCCTTCACCGGACTCACGTCGTCGTAGTCCCGGCCCCAGGCGATTTGGATATGCCGGTCGCCGGCCTCCTGGTCGTTGGTCGGGTCCAAGTCTACCCAGCCGGCCTCGCCACAGAAGATCGACAGCCAGGCGTGGGAAGCGTCGGCCCCGACCAGGCGTGGGCGACCGGGCGGCGGCACGGTCGAGAGGTAGCCGCTAACGTACCGGGCAGGCAGGCCGAGCGACCGCAGGCAGGCGATCTGCAAGTGGGCGAAGTCCTGGCACACGCCGCGGCGGTTCGCGAACACGTCCATCACCGGCGTCGAGACAGTCGTCGATTCCGGGTCGTACCGGAAGTCGGTGAAGATGCGATGCGTCAGTTCCAGGGCAGCTTCAAGTATCGGCCGGCCAGGCGGGAACGACTCGGCCGCGTAGTCCGCGAGTTCGTCGGCGACCACGACGTAGTACGACGGATAAAGGAATTGCAACGCCTGGAACCACTCGCCCGTGCGGTCGCGGACAACTTCCCACGGCGGTGTCTGGCCGGGGTACGGCCGGAGGCGGGACATCACGCCAATGCGGTGCGTGGCCGTGATCGTCAGTTGGCGGTGCGGTTCCTGGACCGTGAAGTGCGTGGCCACGTTGCCGAACGTGTCAGTACGAGTTTCCAGCACGGCTGGCTGCGGCGACACGTGCAGGTCGGTCTGCTCACAGAACTGCCACGGGCACTCCCGCGGGATCAGGTGGGCCATGTTGTGGCACAGCGACACGGGTTCCGTGTATGTGAACTTCGTGCGATGGAGGATGCGATAGCGGATCATGGCACGGCGGGCGGGGCGAGGGGGTCGGCCGCGGCGGCTGACAGGTGCCGCGACTTTTGCAGGTGGCTGAGGTACTGCTGCGTCAGCGCGTTCGACAACTGTGGCAGCCAGTCGCTGAGCTTGTGCAGCAACTCGACGAGTGCCAGGCGGCGACCACCACGGACTTCCGCGAGCTTTTCCGCGTCCGCCAACTGCAAGGCCGTGAGGGCCATGAGGGCGAACCGCTGGTCGGGGCCGCGGGCCGCTGTTACCACCCGCGGCAGGTTGTTCACGTCGTCGGCGATACTCACGAGCTGCGCCGCCAGTGATCGCGGGTTCGACTCGTCGAACATCACTAGATCGAGGACGGGTTCGAGCCGCAGAGTGCCGAGGTAGCGGCGGCGGTAGGTCATTCGCGAATCGCAAATCTCGACCACCGCATCGAGGATGGCGTTCTCGGCCACGTGCGGGGCGGCGAGCGTGCCCTGGAGCAGGTGGCGGAGGTGCGTGGCGCGTTCGAGCTTGCGGCCGAGATTGAGGAACCGCCATCCGTCGGTGCGTGTCATGCTCTCGACGACCAGTCCCGTGAACGCGGCCAGCCGGAGGATGGTGAAGTCGATATCGTCGAGCGCGTCGGCGTAGGTCGGGTGCTCGTCGCGGCGGGTGCCGCGGTTCGCCCGGTTGACGACCCGCCACATGTCCAGCGAAATCCGGTCTCGCACCAGCCCGGCAATCGCGTGCAAGTCTTGGAGGACGGCGGCCAAACTGCCCGGCAGGGTCACGTCGTACAGGGTCGCGAGAACGTCGCCTTCGTCCTTCGGCTTGCCGTCCGTCTGGGCCGCCAGGGTGCGGAGCAGGGCGGGTAGTTCCGGGCTTTCGGCCGCGCTGCCCCGCTCGGACAGGCGAGACAGAATGCACCGCAAGAGGCGGGCCGTGCCCTCGGCCCGTTCGGCATACCGGCCAAGCCAGTACAGGTTGTCGGCGGCCCGACTCGGCACGTCGCCGCCGCCGCGGGTCAACTGAACGGGCGTGTCCAGCGCGGGCAGCAGGCTGAACGTGCTGACTTCGCCGTCAGTGAGCACCCAGGTGTCTTTGCTACCGCCGCCGGTCTGGAGGGAGACGAAGTCGGAGTCGGCCGACGTGCCGAACCGCGTCAGCCCGCCGGGCATCATGTCGAAGGTGTCGCCGTTGGCCGTCAGGTAGAGCCGCAAGACCGACTTGCGTGGTTGCACGCCGTCGGCCGTCAACGTAGGCGACACCGACAGCGGCAGGCGTTCTTGCGCGACGAAGGCATGAGGGGCGGCCCGAATGTGCTCGGCGATCGTCGCGGAATCGGGGCACGAGGCCGCCGGCCACGTGTGGTTACGGAGCGGGAAGGCCGGCTTCACGATCAGGTCGGCGAGGTTGTCGAGGACGTATCGCAATGAGTCGCGGTCGCCGCACCACCACGTGCGGGCACTTTGCAGTTTCAACTCTTCGCCGAGCAACTTCCGGCAGAGGTTCGGGAGGAAGGCCATCATCGCCGGGGTTTCGACCGCGCCGCTGCCGATGGCGTTGGCGATGGCCACGTTCCCGGTGCGGGCCGCGTGCATGAGGCCCGGCACGCCGAGGAACGAGTCGGGCCGCAGTTCCAGCGGATCGCAGTAGTCGTCGTCCAGGCGGCGGAAGATCACGTCCACGGGTTGCAGGTCGCCCAGCACCTTCAGATACACGCGGTTGTCGCGCACCGTCAGGTCGCCGCCCTCGACGAGCGTGTAACCCAGGTAGCGGGCCAGTTAGGAATGCTCGAAGTACGTCTCGTTGTGGGGGCCAGGGGTGAGCAGCACGACCCGCGGGTTATCCTTATTTCGTGGGGCGATCGACCGCAGCGACGTGATGAGCGTCTGGTAGAACATCGCGAGCCGCTGTACCCGGCAGGCCTGGAAGGCTTCCGGCAGCGTGCGAGCGACGACGATGCGATTCTCGAGTGCGTACCCGGTGCCGGAGGGTGCTTGCGTGCGGTCGCTGATGACCCGCCAACTGCCATCGGCCGCACGGGCGAGGTTGGCCGCGTACAGGTGCATGTACCGGCCGAGTGGCGGAACGATGCCCTGGCATGGTCGGAGGAAGCGCGGGTTGCGATAGACGAGCGTCGGCGGAATCGAGCCATCGCGGAGCAACCGCTGTTCGCCGTACAGGTCGGCCAAAATACGTTCGAGCAGAAGCCCCCGTTGAACCAGCCCAGACTCCAGTCCGGCGGCCTCGCGTGGGGCGAGCAGGAACGGGATGGGATCGAGCTGCCACGGCCGGGTCATGCCGTGCGGGTCGCCGTAGACGTTGTACGTGACGCCGTTCTCGCGAATGACCCGCTGAGCGTCTCGCCATCGGCGGGAAAACTCCGGGCCGTTCAGGTCCCGGGCGTGACGGTAGAACGGCTGCCAGTGTGGCCGCGTGATGCCGTGCGCGTCGCGGACTTCGTCGTAGCCGAATGAGTGTGGGCCAGCGCGTTCGCCGAACTCGTGCGAGCCGGCGAACGCGAGTGAAGAGGTTTCAGAGTCCGCATTCACGGCCGCTGTTTCTCCCGGAATCGAGCCATCGGGTAATGACGGCCTCGATTCATCTTAGCTCCTGATTGTCTCAGGCACGGGAGCCACTGTCGGTCGAGAAACCGCGGGCGGAGCATAAATCGCCGGCTCCGGCCGCCGCAAGTCCAGTGTAAACGGAAAATCTTCGTTCGCTTCGACCGGCGGAACCCGAACCGATCCCGGCGTGTGCCCGAAGGCGAAGAATCGACTGATCCGCCGCCCCTCGGCTTCCAGGGCGTTCACGGGGAAGTTATCGTGCGACCGCCCGCCGGGGTGGCTGACGTTGTAGGTGCAGCCGCCGAT
>JBBQCQ010000317.1:0-5447 GCA_038318835.1 Gemmatales bacterium
TTGTTAACGGAGTGGGCTACCCGCGCTTTTTTCTTCTTCAAATCTCCTGCCCCCGGGGGGGGGTTCGATGTTATCCGTTAGGTCTTGCGGTGGCGGGTGGTGGTCGGCTTTTGGCTCGGAAATTTCTGTTGTTAGGGTTTCACTTCGACCGCCACGCCGGGGACTGGAGATTGCTCGAAGTCAATGGCGCGTGTAGCCATCTCGGTTCCCTTCTGCCCCGCACGCCGCTTCGCATGGCATCCGCATCGCGGCTAAACCTCGGTCACTTCTTCGCCGCGAAGAACACGTTCATCACTTCCAGTCCCTCGGCAGCCTTGATCGTCAGCGGGGTCGCCTCGCCGTCGAGGGCCACGGTGTAGCGCGTCCAGGTGCCGGGCTTGACCAGCGGCGGTTGCTTCACCGTCAACGTTTTGCCGCCGGCCACGATCTCGAACTCGCCTACCGACTTCGCGGGCAACTTCCAGTCGAAGAGCAATTCGCCCGCGCCGAGCTTGGCGGCCGTGGTCAGGTCGCCGGTGGCCGGGGACCGCAGAACGCCGCCGGCCTTCCAGCCATCGCCCGTCCACCCGCTCAGCGTCAGGCCGTCGAACAGGCTCTTGTGCCCGGCGTACACGGTGCAGGTTTGCTCCTTCGTCGGGTTCGTGCTCGGCAGCTCCTTGATCGTGAGGTTGCGGAAGTGGCACTCGACGCCCTCGCTTTCGAGGGCCAGGTAGCCCTTGCGCGGGCTGCACTGGCTGACGCCGGAGACTTCCTTGCCGTTGACGTGTAGCTTGATGGTGCCGTCGTTGGCGATGATTTTGTAGTGGTTCCATTCGCCGGCCGGCTTCGTGCGGTTCTCGCTGGGCAGGCAGCGTTCGAGTCCCTTCGGGTGCGGGCGATCGGGTTTGCACGTCGCCCCCCAGATGCTGAAGATGTCGCCGTCGCTGGTCGCCCACCCGTCGGCCGGCTTGTAGTTGAGCAGCACCTGCACCTCGATGCCGCGGGTGTACGGTTGGCCGACGGCCGGCAGAGGATCGCCCCAGACGAAGATGCCGCTATTGGCCATCTTGGTCTTCTCGACGTGCATCCACTCGACTTCCATCTCGAAGTTTTCGTACTGCTTGTCGGTGGCGAGGAACCCTGTCGGTCGTCCGGTGGTGATGACCTCGTCGCCCTTGACGAAGAAGGTGCCGGGGGCCGTGTTGACGTTCCGCCAACCGGCCAGGTCTTTGCCGTTGAACATGGGCACGGCAGCCGGATCGGCGGCGACGGCGGAACACGCGAGGAGGAGCAAGAGTGCGAGCGAGCGCATGAGGAAATCTCCGGGGGGTAGGGCGGTTACTGTATTGGTTCCCGGCCGGGCGTGACTTCCCGCTTTCCGTCCACGGGGATATTTGCGATAGTACACGCAGGAGGGTGATGACATGTCCGCTGCCGTACTCAAACCGCAACTTCTCTTCCCCGACTCCGATGGTCAACCGATGGCCGACAACACGTTACAGTTCGACTGGATCGCGTTGGTGAAGTGGAATGTCGAGGCCCAGTTCCGCGACGACTCGGCCGTGTTCGTGGCCGGGGACAACTTGATCTATCCGAACCCCACCGACCCGACCGAACGGCAGGCCCCGGATGTGTACATCGCCTTCGGCCGGCCGAAGGGATACCGCGGCAGTTACAAGTTGTGGGAGGAGGGCGGCCTCTTTCCGCAAGTGGTCGTCGAGGTCTGGTCGCCGAACAACCGGGCGGACGAGATGGAAGCCAAGCGACAGTTCTACGAACACCACGGGGCCGAGGAATACTATTTGATCTACCCTGAACACCCCATGCACGCCGAAGCGTGGGTGCGGCAGGCCGGGGCACTGGTCCAGGTGTCGGAGGTTCACAACTTCGTCAGTCCGCGGGTGCAGTGCCGGTTCCACCTTCAGCGGGGCCGCCTGAAGTTGTTCGGCCCGGACGGTCGCGAGTGGAAGAAGCCCGACGAGATTGCGTTGGAGCGGGACCGGGCGGAGGAGCAAGCTCGTGTGGAACACCGCCGGGCCGACGCGGCAGACCAGCGAGCGGAGGCCGAGTGGCAGCGGGCGGAAGCCGAGCGGCAGCGGGCGGAAGCCCTGGCGGAGAAACTCCGACAGTTGGGCATCGACCCCGGATCGTGAGGATTCCGGCCCTTCAGTTCCGGCTGAACGGCCTCACCTTCCGCGATTCGAGGCCGAGTGGGTCGAGGACGAGCTTGCCATAGCAGGTGCCGCACACGTCGTAGGTTCGGCGGACGCACACCGGTAGCATCTCGGTCGTGTCGCCGGCGTCGTCGCGCTCGGTTCGCTCCAGGAGCAACTCGTCCACGGTCTCCACGCTGTCTTGGTCGTCTTCCAGGTCGTCGTCGCCTTCCAGGACGGTCGGTTCTTGGGCTTCCGAGACGGGGCTGCCTTCGATCTTCCAGACGAACCGCAGGTCGGCGTCGGGGTTGAGAGTTTTGCCGCACACATCACAGGAAAAGAGACGCATGGCCGGTGTGCTCCAGGGTGTCGGTGGCCGACGCGGGAGGGCGTCGGCGTTTGTGTCCGGGGGGCCGGCCGTCGTCGGCGTGGTGCGCCCGAAAAACCTCTCCTTCATTCGTCACAGTTTTTCGACCGCGAGTCAAGCACAATTTGACGACCAGGGAAGTTCTATCGGCTGCACGGGTTGCTCGAATTGCAACTTCGTCTGTCGAACTTGCACGACCGGAGCGAGCCGTGCGCTCGATTCCTTCCCCAGCTTGCCGGGGCGGGTTGTTCGGTGGGTAAGTCTTGCGAAATCGCGATTGGCACGGAGCGTGCGTAAAGGTTTCTCGTCCTCACCGGTCGGCCCGACGCGGGATCGAAATCGGGCCGACTGATGAGGACCGCGGCAACTCCCTCTACCTTCCCCCTGAACGACTCGGCCCATTCCGAGTCGTCCCACCGACCCGCCCTATCCCCTGGCATCTCCCCACGGCCGGCGCCACTCGCGCCGGCCGTGTCGTTTTCATCTTCTCTCCAGGTTCCCTGTTACCGAAGCGTTGCGCCAAGTGTTCCCTCGCGTTGCTATACTCTGCGCAGTTGCCCTCCCATTCGCTGAAAGACAGGTGGACCGTGACGCGATTCCCGTTGGCTCTCGCCCTGCTCGTCGCCGTCGGCGGCATTGCCTCGGCGGAGCCGGCCGCCGCCCTCGGCGCGCTGGCCAAGATGCCCGTGAAGGAAGTCACCGTCTTCAAGGATGGGCACGCTTACGTTGTCCATCAAGGCACCATGCCCGTCGATGCCACCGGGAACGTGGTGCTCGACCTACTGCCGAACCCCGTGCTCGGCACCTTCTGGCCGTACTCCGCGAAAGACGGCGTCGGCCTGCACTCGGTCACGGCCGGGCGACGGCGGGTGGCGGTCGAACAGACCGCCCTGACCGTGCGCGAACTGATCGAGGCCAACCCCGGCGCGGAGGTTGTCATTACCGAGGGCACGAAGCCGCCGTATCAGGCGACCATCGTGAAGCTCCTGACTCGCTCGACGGAGGAAGTCGAGGCAACGGCCATCGTGCCGGGCGGCGAGGCACTGCCGCAGAAGGGCACGGTGCTGCTCTTGAAGACCATCGAGGGCACGAAGGCGGTGAACATCGACACCATCACCGACGTGAAGTTCGTCGGCAAATTCGAGACAAAGCTGACCCGCGAGGAATACCGCAACCTGCTGACGCTGAAGCTCGACTGGGCCGGGCAGCCGGCGGCGAAGTCGGCCAACGTGGGTATGGCCTACGTGCAGAAGGGCATCCGCTGGATTCCCAACTATCGCGTCGAACTCGATGGCAAAGGCAAGGCCTCGGTGAAGATGCAGGCCACGCTTATCAACGAACTCACGGACCTGAAGGACGCCACGGTCAACCTCGTGATCGGCGTGCCGTCGTTCTACTTCAAGGACACGGCCGACCCGATCGGGCTGAGTCAGGCTCTTGCGCAATTGTCGCCGTACTTCCAGACGGACATGTCCACGCAGTTCGCCCTCAGCAACGCAATGATGACGCAACAGGCCCGCGGCGGCGAGGTTCGGCACGCCCCACGCCCCGCTGGCCCGGACCTGGGGCCGGACCTCGGCGGCGAGGCGAACGAGGACTTGTTTGTGTTCACCGTGAAGAACATCACCCTGGCGAAGGGGCAGCGGATGGTGCTGGCCGTGTCGCAGCAGACGGTCGAGTACAAGGACGTGTACACGCTGGAGGTGCCGTACGCGCCGCCGACGGAACTTCGTCAGCAGGCCCGCGACGCCAACCAGGCCGAACTGGTGAAGTTGATGACCGCCCCGAAGGTGATGCACAAGATTCGCCTGACGAACGGCAACGTTCAGCCGTTCACCACCTCGCCGGCCCTGATCTTGAAGGACGGCAAGGTGCTCTCGCAGGCGATGATGACGTATGCCTCGAAGCGGAGCACAGTCGATCTGACGCTGACGACGGCCATCGACGTACGGGTGAAGAAGAAGGACAAGGAGGCGAAGCGAACACCGAACGCGCAGAATTACGAAGGGCACCCGTACTGGCGGATCGACATCGGCAGCAGCCTGGAACTGACGAACAACGGCCCGAAGGCGATCGAGGTCGAGGTGACGCGCTACGTCCTCGGCAACCTGGACAAGGCCGCCGACGGCGTGAAGGCCGAGATGGTCAACCTGCTGGAGGACGACGACGACACGAGCGTGTCGGCCCGCCCGCCGTGGTGGGGCTACTACTCGTGGCCGGGCTGGTGGAATCACTTCAACGGCGTCGGCCGACTAACCTGGACGGCGAAACTGGAACCCGGCCAGAGCAACGAGCAAGCCTACACGTGGCACTACTACTGGCGGTGAGCTGCTGGCAGGGGACAGGGGACAGGAGGCAGGGTCGTGGTTTTCCGGCCTGAAAGGTCGGTTCTGTCAGCCCAGGTCGGAGCGAAGCGCAGGCCTGGGTACCGGCGACCTCAACCACCCGGCCCTGAAGCGCTACCCAGGCCTTCGGCCTGGGCTGATAGAACCGGCCCGTCAGGCCGGAAAGCAAGGAACAGAATTACGGGGCCGACGCCTCCCGCTCGCCCGGAAGAATCGACGGGCCAACCAGCCATTCGGCCGAGCGAAGGACGTAGCCGCGGGTCGGGCAGAGCGTTCGCAACTGCACGTCGGCGGCTGGGCCGTCGATCCAGAACAGCACGGGGTGGTTCTCGGATACCATGTTCGGCGGGTGAGCCACGGCCCGCCGCCGCTCGCCGTTGGCCGCGGTCCAGGTCAGTTCCCAGGCGGCCCACTCTTCGAGCTTAAGATTGTCCACGATCAACCGCAGGCCGAACACCCGGCCCGGCGCATCTGGTACGGCAACCGGGGTCGGCGACCCGATCTCCTGCCACGCGGCCAACGTCGCGGACACCGGCACGGGGACGGCGATGTACCGCGGATCGGGCACGACCGCCCGATAACCTCGCACGCCGCGAGCCTGGA
>JBBQCQ010000318.1:0-5440 GCA_038318835.1 Gemmatales bacterium
TGATTTATCGCGCCTACGGCCCGCAGTTCACCACCCGGCCGACGCAGCACCTCGCGGCTTCCGCCTCGCTGAACCTGAACACGGCCGACCGCACGGAACTGCTGCAAGTCCCCGGCGTCGGGCCGAACATGGCCGACGCGATCCTCACGCATCGCGGCACCTTCGGCCCGTTCGTGTCGCTCGACGAACTCGACGGCGTGCGGGGCGTCGGGGGCAAGACCGTGGACAAACTCCGCCCGTGGCTGCACGTCGATGGCCAACCCGTGGCCCGCGCCCAAGCACCGGCCAGCGAAACGCTGGTCCGCGAACCGAAGCCACCACCAACCGGCACGACGAAAGTGACCGCGAACGAGCGGATCGACGTGAACGCGGCCTCGGTCGCCGACCTGCAACGCCTGCCGGGGATCGGGATCAAACTCGCCGAGCGAATCGCGGAAGCCCGGCCGTTCAAGGACGCCGACGACCTGCGCCGAGTCTCTGGCATCGGTGCGAAGACACTGGAGAAGCTACGGCCGCACCTCCATTTCCCCAGCCCGTAGCTCATGGCTCACTCATCACTCGCCCCTCATCGCTTATGTAAAGAGTTCAAACTCTGAGTTGTGAGCGGTGAGTTGTGAGCTTTGCCTATAATCGTGGAATGACTGCCGCGATCCACTGCCGCAACCTTGTGAAGACGTACCCCGGCCGGCCGCCGGTCGAAGCCGTTCGCGGCGTCGATCTGGAGGTGCCGGCCGGCGAGTGCTTCGGCCTCCTCGGCCCGAACGGGGCGGGCAAAACCACCACGCTCGAAATTCTCGAAGGCCTCCTCGAACCCACGTCCGGCGACGTCGAAGTCCTCGGCCTGACCTGGAAGCGAGACGAACACGCCCTCCGTCAGCGGATGGGCATTTCCCTGCAAGAGACGCGGCTGCCGGACAAGCTGACCGTCCGCGAGACGGTCGCCATGTTCCGCTCATTCTTCCCCACGGGCATGACGGTGGAAGACGCCATCGGCTCGGTGTCGCTTCAAGAGAAGGCGCGGGCCTACGTCGAGAAACTGTCCGGCGGGCAACGGCAGCGACTCGCCGTGGCGTGCGCGATGGTCGGCAATCCGGACCTACTCTTCCTCGACGAACCGACGACGGGCCTCGATCCGCAATCGCGGCGGCAACTCTGGGACGTCCTCCGCGGGCTGAAAAATCAGGGCCGGACGGTCGTCATCACCACGCACTACATGGACGAAGCCGAGCGGCTGTGCGACCGCGTCGCGGTCATCGATCAGGGCAAAGTCATCGCCCTCGGTTCGCCGCGGGAACTGATTCTGAAACTCGGCGGCGAGCACGTCGTCGAGTTTCAACTGAACGCCGAGTTGCCGGTCGGCCTGCGGGCCGCGTGCGAACGGCTGCCCTCGGTGCAGAGCCTGCGGGTCGAAGGCGACGGGTACTCGCTATCGGTCGGCGAACCGCGACTGGCCCTGCCGGCTCTGATGGATTTCTTCCGCGAACACGGCCTGCCGCTGGTCGGCGTGACGACCCGCACGGCGACGCTGGAAGACGTCTTCGTGACGCTCACGGGTCGGCACCTCCGCGACGACGGGGCGAAATAGACCATGCGCGACTTCACCCCGCTCTGGCACCTGACCGTTAGCCGATTCCGCGAGTTCTACCGCGAGCCGGCCGCCGTCTTCTGGGTGTACGGCTTCCCGCTTGTGCTGGCTGTCATCCTCGGCAGCGCGTTCCGCAACCGGCCGGTGGAACGCATTCGCGTGGACGTGGTCGCCGACGGCCCCGGCGGCGTGGTCGCGGCCGACAAGATGCGCGACGCCCTGTTGAAGGACGAGCGGCTGATCGTGCTTCTCGGCGATGCGGCCGCCGGCCGGAATCGGATGCGGACGGCGAAAACGGACCTGGTCGTGACGCCACCGGCCACTACAGGCGGTGCCCCCGATTACCTCATCGAGCCGAACCGGCCGGAAGCGGTGCTGGCCCGCAACGCGGTGGACAACGTGCTGCTGCGTGGCCAGTTGCCGACCGCGGCGAAGCCGACCGAGCAGACGCTCGACGCCGTCGGCGGAAGGTACATCGATTTCCTCATCCCCGGCCTTATTGGCACGAACCTGATGGGCGGCGGCCTGTGGGGCGTCGGCTTCGTCATCGTCAACATGCGCGTGCGGAAACTCCTGAAGCGGTTCCTCGCCACGCCGATGCGGAAGTCCGATTTCCTGCTCAGCCTCGTCCTCAGTCGGCTCGTGTTCACGCTCATCGAAATCGCCATCCTGTGGAGCTTCGCGTGGCTGATCTTCGATGTGCGCGTTTTCGGCAACCTCTTCGCGCTGTTCCTGCTCATGCTCGCCGGCGGCGTCTGCTTCGGCGGCATCGGCCTGCTTGTCGCGTGTCGAGCGCAGACGATGGAAACGGTCTCCGGCCTCATGAATGCGATCATGCTGCCGATGTACTTGCTCTCCGGCGTGTTCTTCTCGGCCGACCGCTTCCCGACCGAGATTCAGCCGCTCATTCAGGCACTGCCGCTGACGACGCTCATCGATGGCCTGCGGGCGGTCATCAACGATGGGGCCGGGTTCGAGGCCGCATGGAAGCCGTGCCTGATCCTGAGCGCCTGGGGCGTCGGCTGCTTCGCGCTCGCCCTGCGACTGTTCCGCTGGCGATGACGGCCGGGCCGCGTACAATTCCCGGACGCCGTCCGCCACCGACACCCGAGGCCTACTTGTACCCGGAACTGCCCCTTCTCGCGGCCGGCGGAATTGTCTGCTTCACGCCCCTCACCCTCTACCTGTTCTGGCTGGCCGCCGTGAACCGCGGCCCGAAGCCGGCCGTGGCGTCCGGCACCTGGGACTTCGTCGCTCTGCTCGCCGGCCTGAGCGGTTTCCTCTTCTCGGCTGGCTTTGTGCTGACGGTGCTGAGCACGCACGTGAACGTCTTCCGCCGCGGCGGCTTCGCCGAGTTGCGGCAGGCGTGGGCCGATTCGCAAATCGCGACGGCCATCACGCCCCTCGCCTACGTGGTGCTCATCGCGCTGAGTATCCTCGTCACGCTGCGGGCACGGCGGAAGAACCTCGTGGTGTACAACATCCACCCGCCGGCCGTGGACGATGCCCTGAACGACCTGTTCCACAGGCTGAACCTGCCCGCGAAGCGAATCGGCAATCTGTGGTCCGACGGCCGGGGGTTGATCGAGGTCGTGATCTTCCATGTCTTCAGCCACGTCACGTTGAAACTGCTGCCAGCCGACCCGCGGCTGTGCGAAGAGTTTGAACGCGAACTGCGGACGACGCTGCCGGGCCGGCCGATCGGCGAGAACCCGGCCGGCCCGTGGCTGGCGACGGCGGCCGTCAGTTGCTTCATCACGACGCTGTCGTGCGTCGTCCTCACGTTCGTGGCCGCGTACCGGCGGTGAGCGGGTAATCTGCGCAGCCGGCGGCTTTTCCTTCGCGTCGGCGGGGTCGTTCGGCCGATAACTCCTGCAACGGTCACGCGGGACCGGCGGACGGCTCCGCCGGCCGTGATTGCAAGGAGCGCACGATGAACAAGCTAATCCTGGCGGTTGCGGCCGTCGCGAGCATCGCGGTCGCGGACAGCCGCGCCGATTGGGGCACGCCGCCCCGCCCGTCCCCCGACGCTGGCACGCAAGGCCCCGCGACGAGTTCCGCCGGCCAGTTCGGCTGGAACCCGATCTTGAAAAAAGTCTTCTGGTGGAAAAAGAAGGACGACTGTGGCACCGGCGGGTGTGCCGGCGGCAACTGCGCGGGGCAAGGAGCCGCTGCCGGCGGGCCGCCTCCATTCCAGGGCGGAACTCTTGTGTTCCCGAATCACCAGTTCGCCCGCAGCCCCCGCGACTACTTCATGTACGGTCACGGCGGCAACTAAGAATTGGGCGAAAGCCCCGGCACGGCCGTGCCGGGGCTTTTGCGTTTACTTCCCCCGGTTCATCCGCTCCACGTCCTTAACGAACCCGATCGCCTCGTCCACGGTGCCCACCACCGCCCCCGGCACCCGGCCGCCCGCGTCGCACTCCTGCAACAGCAGCAAGTCCTCGAACTCCTCGTGTTCCTCCAGCCGTCGCTTCCCCTTCGCGCCGAGCGTGTTCGCCTTATACTCGTGCGCGAGCATGTGGTTCGCGATCAGCCAGGCCGTGCGGTCTGTGATGAGGCCGTCGAGTGCCTGCAACCCCGCGTTCACGTGGTCGCCGCGGTCCAGCCCTTTGCCCACGTCGTGCAAGAGGGCCGCGAGCATAAATTCTTCGTCCCACGGCCGGGCATCCTTCGCCAACTCGAAGACTTGCAGACTGTGGTACAGCACGTCGCCTTCCGGGTGGTACTGCCGCGACTGGCCGACGTTCTCCAACGGCAACAGCAGCAACCGGAACAACTGGTACGGGTCGATCTCTTCGTCCTGATCCGCGAGGGCTTCGTCGATGTTCACGCCGGGATACTCTCGCTCCAGTAGTTGTTCCAACTCCGCGATCGACGCGCGTTCGATGGCCTTCCCGGTGATCGACGACTTGAACACGTAGTGGGCCTGATTCTCGGCGTAGATCGTCAGCTCGAAGTTGAACACGTCGAAGACGTGAACGTGAATGAACGTCCGCGACTCGCCGTTCTTGGTGATCTGCTTGTACTGCACGTCGTACTGCAACCCCTCGGCTTCGAGGATGCTCGTGATCGGCTCGACGAAATCGCAGAACAGGTGCAGGTCGATGTCCGACCCCTTGCGGGTGTGGCCGGTCATGACGCTGCCGATGAGCCGCGGGCGGAAGCGGCAGAGCCGCCGCATGAGCCAGAGTGCCCGCAGCCGCATCTGCTTGAGGTTGATGGTGCGGGATTCGCCCTCGTGGGTGCGGGCGAACAACTGCACGAGTTCGCGGACCTCCGAATTGCTCGGCAGGTCGCTGGGTTTCACGTAGCCGCGGCAGATGCGCTTGGCGGCCTTTTTCTTGGCGGTGAAGTACTCGCTCTCGGACCGGTCGTACATCAGACGGGCGGCTTCGAGGGCGATGGCGTGGCGGAGCTTGGGATCAGCCATTCGAAAATGTGCGGCCGTTTTGTTTGAGAGCCTATCCAGTGCGGCCGCGAGGCTCTGCTGACAGAGATAGCAGGCGGGCGAAAGGTTCACAAGGGCAGGAACTCCCGCACGGTCGTGACGCGGTGTTCCGTCGCGGCGGCGAACACCGCCTCGCACAACGCGACCGTCTCCAGGTTATCGCTGCCGCCGATCTCCGGTTCGGTGCCGTCCTCGATGGCGCACAAGAGTTGGGCCATCGTGCCGACGAACGCGTCGGGGAACCACGCCTCAGACCATTGTGGGCGAATCCACGTGTTCGGCTCCCGCGTCGTGCAGAACTCCAGCGTGCTGGGCTCGCGGGCCGGGTACTTCGGCCAGCCGATCGTGCCTTGCGCGACCCCTTCGGTGCCCTCGATCCGCCAGCGGATGCCGCGGTCGCCGAC
>JBBQCQ010000319.1:0-5433 GCA_038318835.1 Gemmatales bacterium
AGTGGACCGACCAGAAGTGGGGCACGCAGAACCCCGTCATGCTCCGCGACGCGGAGTTCGGCCCCGTTCGCATCCGCGCGTTCGGCAACTACGCCTTCAAAGTGACCGACCCCGGCACATTCCTGAAGGAGCTGGTCTCCACCGATCCGTCGTTCGAGGCGTTCGAGATCACGAACCAACTTCGCAATACGATCGTGTCGAAGTTCATCGACGCAATGGCCGGGGCGAAGATTCCGATCCTGGATATGGCCGGGAATTACGAACAACTGGGCAAAGTCGCCCTCGTGCGGATCGCGCCGGAACTGGCGAAGATGGGGTTCACGCTGACGCAGTTCAACGTCGAGAACATTTCGCTGCCGCCGGAAGTCGAGAAGGCACTCGACAAGCGGTCGGAGATGGGCGTACTCGGGAACCTCGACCAGTACATGAAGTATCAAACGGCCGAGGCGATCCGCGACGCGGCGAACAACCCCGGTGGCGGGGCGGGCCTGGGGGCCGGGTTCGGGGCGGGTATGGCCATCGGCAACCAGATGGGGGCGGCGTTCGCCCCCGGTCAGCGGCCGGCCCCGCCGCCGCTTGCCGATCCCATCGACCTGAAGCCCGCCGGCCCGCCGGCGCTGCCGCCGGAAATGAAGTTCCACGCGGCGATTGGCGGTCAGGCGGCCGGGCCGTTCGACATGCCGACACTTCAGGCGAAGATTAACACCGGGGACATCCTGCGGAACACACTGGTGTGGAAGACCGGCATGGCGAACTGGGTGGCGGCCGAGAGCGTGCAAGAACTCCAGCAACTATTCGCCCACCTGCCGCCGCCGCTGCCGCGGTGAGGGCAGTAAAAACGGAACGCGGAGAACGCGGGATTGGAACGCCGGATTTGCGCGGTTAAGAACAAATCCGATTTCCGTTCCGATCCGGTTTTCATCCGGCGTTCCAATCCCGCGTTCTCTGCGTTCCGTTTTCATTGTTCAATCGTCATGCCCGATCCTGAACACAAGTCCCCAACCGTCACGAACTCGCCGCCGGAGGGGAAGAAGTTCCCGTGCCCGCAGTGCGGGGCGCGGCTGGACTACGATCCGCGGGTCCGCGGGTTGGCCTGCCCGTACTGCGGGCACGAGGAGACGATCGCCAAGAACAGTTCGGCTGCCGTCCTCGAACGCGACTACCTCAAGTACCTCGACAAGCAGGAAACCGACGCCGTTGCCATCCCCGGCCGCGAGACGCAGACGCGGTGTACCGGGTGCGGGGCGATGGTGCTGCTGGACGCGAAGGTTGCGACCGACCGGTGCCCGTTTTGCAGCACGCACCTGGAGAACAGCCCGGTGGCCGTCGTGGGAATGATCGCCCCGGAGTGCATTCTGCCGTTTTGCGTGGATCTGCGGGACGCGCGGGCAGCGTTCACGAAGTGGCTCAGCAAGCTGTGGTTCGCCCCGTCGGAACTGACCCGCATCGCCACCCTCGGCCAACTGTCCGGGGTGTACCTGCCGTACTGGACCTACGACACGATGACGTACACCTTCTACGAGGGCGAACGCGGCGACAACTACACCGACTACATCACGCAGACCGTCCGCGACTCGAACGGCAACACCCGCACCGAGACGGTGCCGATCGTGCGCACGGCCTGGACGAACGTCTCGGGTGAGGTGCAGCACTTCTTCGACGACGTGCTCGTGTGCGCGTCGAAGAGTCTGCCGCAGGGGTTGATCGACGATGTGGAACCGTGGGAGTTAGCCAAGCTCGACGCATTTCTGCCCGACTACCTGAGCGGCTTCAAGACGGAGCGGTACGCGATTGGGTTGAAGGAAGGGTTCCAGATCGCGAAGTCGCTGATCGAGCCGACTATCGACACGCTCGTGCGGCGGGACATCGGCGGCGACCACCAGCGAGTCCGCGAGCAGAAGACGAAGCACTCGGCCATCACGTTCAAGCACCTACTGTTGCCGGTGTGGGTAGCCGTGTATCGGTATCACGACCGGACGTTCCAGATTCTGGTGAACGGCCGCAGCGGCAAGGTCGTGGGCAAGCGGCCGTGGAGCACGATGAAGATCGTGCGGTTGGTGATCCTGATCGCGATCGGGGTGGGGCTGATCGCTTTCCTGGTGATGCACTTCCAGAAGTGAGGGAGTCGAGTTACCCACCCGTCGCGGCGACGGTTGGGCTTTGGGTGCTTTTCTGAAAGACTGAACCGGAAAGCCCACCCGTCGTCGTGACGGGGGGGCCTGCGACTACCCAGTGGTCGGCGGCGTTTCCGGCGGGTTCTCTTTCTTCTCCTCCGGCTTCGGCGCGTCCGGGTCGCGGACCTTGAAGAACACGGCCAGTTCCCCGAACGTGTTCAGGGCTGCCTTGCCGGCCTTTTTCTCGTCGGTTAGCTTGACCACCGGCCGCGGCTTCGCCGGGCGGGGCGGGGCTGCTGGTTGGGCCGGTACGGGGGCGGGGGCTTGCGGGCCGGGCCGCGGGCGGTCGAAGCGGCGGCTGTTCGGTGCGCCGGGGGCACCGGGGCGGGTGCCGCGAGGTGGGCCGGTCGGCCGTGGCGGGCGGTCGCCCTGCGGTTGCTGCGGCCGCTGCGGCGGCTCGCGGCGGGGCCGTTCGGCCTGCGGTTCCGGGCGGCCCATCGGCTGCCGCTCCTGGCCGGGCGGGATCATCGACAGCGAAATCTTCTTGTCGCCCGGCTTCACTTCCATCACCCACACCGTCACCACGTCGCCGACCGATACCACCTCGTAGGGAGACTTGATGTACCGGTTCGCCATCTGGCTGATGTGAACCAGACCGCTCTCCTTCACGCCGATGTCCACGAACGCGCCGAACGGCACCACGTTCAGCACGGTGCCGGTCAGTTCCAGGCCGGGCGTCACGTCTTCGAGCTTGAGGATGCCCTTCTTGAAGACCGGCGGCGGCAGTTCCTCGCGCGGGTCGCGGCCTGGGCGGGCGACGGCGTGGAAGATGTCCACGAGCGTCGGCACCGGCACGTCGAGCTTCTGGGCCATCTCATCCGGGTTCGCCTCGTTCAGCTTGCCGCGAAGTTCCTCGACCTTCGCTTTGTCGCGCAGGTCGGCGGGTGTCAGGCCGAATTCGCCGAGGACTTTCTTCGTGAGTTCGTAGCTCTCCGGGTGAACCCACGTCATATCGAGCGGGTCGTCGCCGCCGTTGATCTTGAGGAACCCCGCCGCCTGCGTGAAGCGGGCTTCGCCCATCTGCGGCACGCTCTTGAACTGCTCGCGGCTCTTGAATGGGCCGTTCGCCTTGCGGTACTCGACCAGTTCGCGGGCGGCGAGTTGGTTCAGACCCGACACGTGCCGGAGCAGCGGCACGCTGGCGGTGTTCACGTCCACACCGATGTGGTTAACGCACGACTCGATGACCGCTTCAAGGCTCTCCTTGAGGTACTTCGGCCGCAGGTCGTGCTGGTAGAGGCCGACGCCGACGTGCTGCGGGTCGATCTTCACCAGTTCCGCGAGCGGGTCTTGCAGGCGGCGGCCGATGGAGACGGTGCCGCGGGTGGTCGCGTCGCGGTTGGGGAACTCTTCCTTCGCGATGGGCGAGGCCGAGTAGTCGCTGGCCCCGGCCTCGTTCACGATCACGTAAGCCAGGTCGGCCGGCGCGTCCGGCAGGCCATCGAGAACGATGACTTCCGCCGGCGGCGGTGGCGGTGCGGCCGGGACGGCGGTGACGGCCGTGGCCGTCGCCTCGGTGGTCGTCACCGATTCGGCCGTCGCTTCGGTTGGTGTGGAAACCGTAGTCGCTTCGCCGGGCATCGTTGGCATCGTACTGAAGCTCTCGGCGGTTCCCGCCGGCGGCGCGATCATCATCGACTCGCTCGCGGCGGCCGGCTCTGCCGTTTCGACCGCAGGCGGAATCACCGTCGTCGGCTCGATCGTGACCGACTCGGACTGCGTGACCGTCGGCTGTGGGTTCAGGCGGCGGTTCTCCAGGTCGGCGATCAAGTCGGAGACGAGTTGCTCCGTCTCGCGGCAGGCGGTGCCGTTGCCGATGGCGATCACCGTCGTCTGGTGCTTGCGGGCGAACTGTTCGAGCTTCCGCTTCGCCTCCTCGGCCTTCTTCTGTGGCTGGTGCGGATAGATGACCGAGTCTTCGAGCAGCGCCCCGGTTTCGTCGAGGGCGGCGATCTTGCAGCCGGTGCGCAGGCCGGGGTCGATGGCCAGCACTCGCTTGCCCCGGAGCGGCGGTTGCAGCAGCAGGCCGCGGAGGTTGCGGGCGAACACATCGACGGCGTGATCCTGGGCACGCTCGGTCAGGTCGCGGCGGATTTCGCGTTCGAGGCTCGGCAGAATCAGCCGATCCACGGCATCGACCATCGCGTTCGTCAGAAGCTCACGGTGCGGGTGGTCGGCCAGCGGCAACTGGTCGGCGGCGATGTGTTTGGCCCGCTCCGCGTCGACTTCAAACTTCAGCTTGAGAACTTGTTCCTTCTCGCCGCGGTTGACGGCCAGCACGCGGTGCGGCGGGATCATCCGCACCGGCTCCTTGAAGCTGAAGTACTCGCGATACTCCTTACCCTTCTCTTCGGGCAGCCCTTCCGGCCGGTTCGACGCGAGAACGGCGGTGTCCCAGGTGAAGGCCCGCAGTGGCCCGCGAACCTGCGGGAACTCGGAGATGACTTCTGCCAGGATGTGCTGCACGCCCGTCAGGATGTCTTCGACGGTGTTCAGTTTCTGGTCCGGGTTCACCATCCCGGGCAGCACCTCGGCCAGATTCGCGACGGTTTCGTCCTTGTTCCAAATCGCCTGGGCGAACGGCTCCAGCCCCTTCTCGCGGGCCTCGGTGGCGAGCGACCGCTTCTTCGGCTTGTACGGCAGGTACAGGTCTTCGAGCCGTTTCGGGTGGTCGGCTTCGAGGATGGCCGTCTGAAGTTCGTCGTTCAACTTGCCCTGGTTGGCGATGGTGCGCAGGATGGTCTGCTTGCGGTCGCGGAGGGCGCGGAGGTTGCCGACGCGGTCCTGAATCTTGCGAATGGCGACTTCGTCCAGCCCGCCGGTGCGCTCCTTGCGATACCGGGTGATGAACGGCACGGTGTTGTCTTCGTCGAGCAACTGCACGACGGCCTCGACGTGCATCCGCCGGATTTGCAAGTCTTGCGCGAGCCGCGACAGGTCCTGCGACTGCGGGGCGGGCGGCACCTCCGGCACCGGCTGCGAGGGCCGGGCCGGTTCCTTCGCGGCGGGCGGCGGACTCGTGGGCAGGTCGGCGGCCAGGGCCACGCTCTCGGCGGCGGAAGCGGGTTCGGCCCCCTCGGCCACGAGTCCGCCGGCGGTCGCCTCGGTGAACGGCGGCGTGGCCTCGGTGATCGGCGGCGTCACTTCCGTGACGGGCACGACCGTCTCGATCGGCGGCGTTTCCGGGGTGGCGGCGGGGGTCGGTTCGGAAGGGGTCATGCGTGAACTTCCGCTAAGGGACAGCGCGTGTCCGGCCGAA
>JBBQCQ010000320.1:0-5430 GCA_038318835.1 Gemmatales bacterium
GAAACAACTCATCTCGGCCCTCGTAGACGGCAACCTCGATGTCATCGGCATCCCGCTCGCGCCCGGCACCGCGTTCGACAAGAACGACGGCGGGCTGATGTTCGAGAGTGCGGACCTCGCCCACGCTGTTCCGTACAAGCGTCTCCGGGAAGGCGACCGCATCCCCGGCAACTCGGTCGTGAGCGTCCTCGACGACCTCGACGCCCGCGTGCAGAGCGAGGGCAGCCGGGCCGTCAGCGCGGCGTGCAAGGTCGCCATCGGCGAGGCCCGGAACGCGGCCGTTAAAATCAAGCAGCAGGTAGACTTGATGCTCAGCCTGGGCACGACGGCCTCGAAGGTCGAAACTATCCAACTCGAAGCCACCTACGCTCGGTACCTTGAAAACGTCGCTCAGTCTGAGAAAGAACGGGTGAAGGCCGAGGCGGACGAAAAGCGGGCCGACGCTTTGCGATTCCGCCACCGATCGCGGAGCAAGGACGGCGGTATCATCACCAAGATCATGCGCGAGCCGGGCGAGTACGTGAAGGCCGGCGACCCGATCATGGAAGTCCTGTCGACCGAGGATGTGCGCGTCGAAGGCATCCTCGAATCGCAAAACGCGGACATCGTGCGACCGGGGATGAAGGTCGTCATCGAGCCGTCGGTGCCGGTCGGCCCCGATATGAAGTTCGGCCAAATCTTCCCGCACCGCCAGGAAGTGACGGCCGTCGTTGTGACGGCTCACGCCGGCCGGCCGATGATTGTCTCGGCCAGCCTCGACAACACCGTCGCCGTCTGGGACGCCTTCCCACCGGCGGGCAAGCAACGCACGTCGTACCTGTTGGCGCTCGCCCCGGAAGCCCGCGGGGTGCGGTCGCTGGCCGTCACGGGCGAGAAGGTGGCGAAGCACGTTCTGGCCACCGGCGGCGAAGACGGCAAAATCCGCCTCTGGGATTTGTCGAACCCGGAGAAGATCGCCAAGGACCCGATGAAGGTTCTCGACGAGTCGCACGGCACCGGTGTGGCGTCGATGTCGTTCAGCCCGGACGGCCGCTACCTGGCGACCGCCGCCGGCCGCGAAGTGTTCATCTGGAACGTCGCCGACGGCAAGAAGATGTACGCCCTCAGCGGCGACCTGAAAGACGGCTTCACGTGCGTGCGGTTCACCCCGCAATCGACGCTCGTCACGGCCTCCCGCGACCGGGCGTTGCGAGTTTGGAAGGTCGGCGACAAGGCGGCGAGCCTGGAACGGACCATCGACCACCGTAAGGGGAACGTCGAAGTCCTCGGCATCTCGTCGAAGGGCGGGCGGGCGCTGTTCGACCAGGACGACGGCCGCATCGACGTGATTAATCTCGCGAATGGCCTGTCGCTCGGCAGCGTGCAAAACAACGGGGCGGCCGCCCGGTTCGGCACGATGGCCACATTCTCGCCGGATGATTCGCTGGTGCTGACGGCCGGCGGCGATGGCGACATGAAGGGCGAACTGCAACTGTGGACGACCCCCGTCTCCGGTGGTCGCGGGTCGGAGCGAAAGAAGCTCATCGTCCCCGGTCACATGACGCCGACCTGTGCGGCCTTCGGCCCGGAAGGGGCGAACTGGTTCGTCGTGGCCGGTACGCAGTCGGGCAGCGTGCATGTCTGGACGGCACCAGTGCTGAGTCAGAAGGGCAAAGAGCGCACGGGTCAGGTGACGGCGGTGATCCCGAACGACGCCCGCACCGTCCGCGTGACGGTCATCGTGGATCGCGGGACCGATGCCGGGAGCGTGCTGCAAGACAAGTCGTCGGCCACAATCATCGTGAAGCCGGGCGAAGTCGCCGCCCCCGTACCAGCGGGTGTCAACCCCTCGGCGTTCGTGCCGAAGATGCCATTGGAGCCGATGAGCGTGATCGTCCCGGCTGGCGGCATCCTGCCGGCGTCGGCGGTCGTGCCCGCAAGTGGCACGTTCCCACCGGTGGTCGTGCCCGCGCTGCCGGGTGCCAAGCAGGTCGGGTCGAAGTAACGGCCATCGCGGGCGGGTGAGGTTTCGCGACCTCGCCCGCCCGCGATTGGCTTCCCTTCCCCTCCCGGCAGACGGATATTCATGGACACGGCACTTCTCAACAACCCGGTCGAACGCCGCAAGGCGGTGCGACTTCGTACCCGGCCTGATTTGCAGATCACGGAACAACGTTACGAGGGCAAGGTCTACCACGTGGTGAAAGACCCGGTCTGCCTCCGCTACTACCGGTTCAACCGCCAGGAATACTTCGTCTTCAGCCTGTTCGATGGTGGCCACACCATGGAAGAGGTGAAAGGCCGCTTCGAGGACGAGTTCAAGCCGCACCGCCTGGAGTACAACGACCTGGAAGGGTTCGCCCGACAGCTCATCACTGCCGGCCTCGTGCAGAGCGAAACGGTTGGCACCGGCAAGCACCTGTTCGAACGGCGAGCCAAGCAGCGGCGGACGAAACGTATCGCGGCCCTCTCCAGCATCCTGTACTGGAAGATTCCGGTCTTCGACCCGGACCGCATCCTGACCTGGATGTACCGCTACCTGTGGTGGGTGTTCACGACGCCGTTCTTCGTCGCCTCGTGTAGCCTGATGCTGGCGGCCGTGTTCCACGTGATGCTGCACTTCCAGACCTTCTACGACAAGCTGCCCGCGTATCACGAGTTCTTCTCGTTCAACTCGGTCCTCTATCTCTGGTTGTCGCTGGGTGTGGTGAAGGTCATCCACGAGTTCGGCCACGGCCTCAGTTGTAAGGCGTTCGGCGGTGAGTGCCATGAGATGGGAATACTGCTCATGTGCCTGTCGCCGGCGTTGTACTGCAACGTCACCGACGCCTGGACGATCAGCGATAAGTGGAAGCGGATCATCATCAGTTTCGCCGGGATTTACGTCGAACTGATTATCGCGGCGCTCAGCACGTTCGTGTGGTGGTACACGCCGCACCTGCCGGTGGTGAACAACGTCGCGTTGTGCCTGATGACGCTCTGCTCGGTCAGCACGTTCTTCTTCAACGCGAACCCGCTGATGCGGTTCGACGGCTACTACATCATGGCCGACTGGTTGGAAATCCCGAACTTGCGGGACCGCTCGAACCGGTACATCACCAACGTCTTCCTGGACAAAGGCCTGGGCATCGAGGTGCCGCCGGAGCCGTACATGGCCCCGACGCGGAAGGCTCTGTTCATCGGTTACGCGGTCCTGAGTTGGGTCTATCGGTGGGTCGTGACGTTTAGCATCATCTGGATGCTCTCCGACTTCCTGGGGCCGAAACTGCGGGTCATCTCGCACATGATCGCCATCCTGTCGCTGGTCAGCATGTTCGTCTGGCCAGTCATTCGGATGGTCAAAAACATTCGTCAACGGGGGCGGTTGCCAGACATGAAAGCCAAGCGGGTCTACATCACGCTGACGATCTTCGCGGGCCTTGTGGCCGCGTTCTTCCTGCTACCTCTGCCGATCAGCCGTGTGCGGGACACCGGCCTCGTGTCGATCCACCCCGACTTCGGCGTGTCGGTCGGCCTGTCCGAGCCGGCCTACCTCGACAAGCTCGAAGTGGACGAAGGGCAGACGGTCGTCCGCGGCCAGGTTCTCGCCCGGTTCATCAGCCAGCCGCTGTCGGAAGAAATCACCAAGCTCCGCGCGGAGATGCTGGAAGGTCAGCAGATCGCCGACGACCTGCACCAACAACTCGGCGAAAAGAACATCCCACCGGCGGCGGCGGCCCAACTGAAGGGCCAGGAAGTGGAGTATCGCGAGAAAGCCCGGCAGGCCGACCGCAAGCTCACGGAACTGAAGCGGCGGGCCAACGACCTGCTAGAACTGAAGGCTCCCCGCGACGGCGTGGTCATGGGCCTGCCTCGACCGACCGACGTGGGCAAGCAATACGACCGCAATTTCCAGGACCAGAAGCCGGTCTGCACCGTCGGCGATCCGACGCGGCTGATCGTGAAAATCCCCGTCTCGGCCAACGACTACCGGCTGTTGAAGGACGACCAGACGAAGGAAGGGCTGTTCGTGTCCTTCTACGTGAAGGGCCGCACCGATCGCATCTTCAAGGGCCGTTTGCTCCGCCTGCCCGACTCGGACGCGAAGCAAGTGCCGATCGCGCTCACGCAACGCGGCGGCGGCCCACTGGCCGTCAAGCAGTCGGGCGAGGGTGGCCAGGAAACGACACCCGTCGCCCAGACGTACCTGATCGAAGCGGAACTCACCGACCCGGACGCCACCGTGCTGCCCGGCGCGCTGGTGCTGGCGAAGGTGCATTGCCAGTGGCGGACCGGCGCGTGGTGGGTCGGCCGGTTCGTCGCCTCGGCCCTGGACATCGGCCTGTATTGAGATTCGCGTTAAAAGAATTCGGCCACAGATTCACGCTGAAAAACAGATCCGCCAAAACCAAGCAAACTGGTTCTGTGTCGGATCTGTTTTTTCAGTGCTAATCTGTGGCCGTTACTTTTTAGAAACAGTTTTCGCGGCGGTTCGCATTTGTAAGATGCCGGGCATCTGGGAGACCGACCGTATGCCGATTCGCGCTGCCCTGTTCGACTTCGATGGCACTCTTGCCGACAGTTTCGGGGCCATCACTGCGAGCACCAACCACGTCCGTCAACTCTACGGCCTGCCCGCCCTACCTGAAGCCGCCGTTCGGTCCTCCGTCGGGTTGGGCCTCGCGAACCTGATGGAAAACCTTGTGCCGACGGCCCCGCCCGAAGCGGCGGTAGCCGCGTACCGCGATCATCACCCATCCGTGATGGTGGCCGGCACGCGACTCTTCCCCGGCGTCCTCGCCACGCTCGAAAACCTGCACGCCCGCGGCCTACGGCTCGCCGTGTGCAGCAACAAGCGAACCGAGTTCACGAAGGCGCTCGTGCGAGACTTGCACCTCGGCCATCTGTTCGCCGAAGTCCTCGGCCCCGACGACGTAGGCGTCCCGAAGCCCGACCCGGCGATGCTCATTGAGGCGATGCGGCGGCTCACGGTGACGGTGGCCGACACGGTCTACGTTGGCGATATGACCATCGACATCGAAGTCGCCCGTGCGGCCGGCGTGCCGGTGTGGGTCGTGCTGGGCGGCGCGTCGAATCAAGAGGCTCTGGAGGCATCGCGGCCGGATCGCCTCTTGAAAGAGTTCTCGGAAATCGCGAACCTGATCCCATCCTGAGAGGACGCACCTGTGGAACGTCAGAACATCAGCACCGGCGGCAAGTGGGAACCGATCATCGGCTATTCGCGGGCGGTTCGCGTTGGGCCATTCGTGTACATCTCCGGTTGCACAGCCGCCACACCCGACGGCCTCGTCGGCAAGGGCGACGCCCACGCCCAGGCGGTGCAGACGCTGAAGACCATCGTGGCAGCACTGGAGAAGGCCGGGGCGAAGCCGGAGCACGTTGTACGGACGCGCATCTACCTTACCCGTATGGCCGACTGGGAAGTGGTCGGCAAGGCCCATGGCGAAGTCT
>JBBQCQ010000321.1:0-5425 GCA_038318835.1 Gemmatales bacterium
CCCCTTGTGCTCGACCGGCCGGTACAGCCACACGTCCTCGACCACCGTGACCAGGGACATCCGAAACCGGCACGCCTCGCCCGGTCGGCACCCGGTCAGCCGCTGGAAGCGGACCAGGCCGGCGACGTGCCGGGTCAGGACGGGCAGGGTGGCCTCGACCAAGGCGTCTTCGACCGGCAGCACCGGCTCGGACTCTTCGGCCGCCGACCGGCCCCGCTTCAACCCCTCGACCGTGGCCAGCGCCTGGTACACGGCCACCGGCACCAGTTCCTCGGCCGCCAGCCACTTGAACATCCGCTTCACCATGCCCGTCCGCCGGTTCACCTCGCTCCGCTTGAGGCCGTCGGCGACGAAGTGCTTCTGCAACTCCTTCAGGCACCGCGGGCCGAACTGGGACACGACGACGTGGCCGTACTTCTCCCGGAGCGGCCGAAGGGTCAGCTTGAACGTCCGGACCTCGGACGACTTCGGCGGGTAGTAACCGGTGACGTGCTTCACGAAGGCGACGGCCACCTCGTTGACCGTGTGGTCTACGATCTGACACCGGGCGGCCGTCCTGGGCCGGACTGTGGCTTCTGCCGCCAGCCGGGCGATGAACTGGCTGTACGCGACCTGAGCTTCTTCGCTGCCCCACGGACCGAAGTAGACCGCCTGCCGGTCGCCGACGGAATTTCGGGCCATGACGTAGGCCCGGTTGGAAAATTTGTGGTGCAGTAATCGCGGGAATTGACTCGGTGACGAGTGCGACACATGACTCTCCTGCAGTAATTTCTGCAGTAAAGCTTTTCTGTGCCAGCACTCTCGACCGCCGAGAGGAACGCTTAAAGGCTTTGGCTGTAAGGATTTATAACAGTAGCGGAGGCCGGGTTTGAACCGGCGACCCATCGCTTATGAAGCGATTGCTCTAACCACTGAGCTACCCCGCCCGATCCATCAAGTTTATACACACTCAACAAACTGACAAGGAAGCACGACCGCGGGTTCACAAGTTCGCACGGCAGGACTCAATCCAGGTAGACAAACTCGTTCGCGTTCAATTCCAAGAGGGCAAATCGACTCAGTGCGTCCTCGTCCCGCAGGTGGTGCTTGTCCTTCATCGTCTGGATGAACACAACGTCTTTCTGGACCTCCGCGTCCGTCGGCGTTCGGCCGGTCGTCAGGCGGATGGCCCGCGTGACTTGCTTCGCCAGATCGCCGGGAGCTGCTGTGACTAGCTTGCTCGCGAACGCGGTGGCCATCTCGTTCGTGAACTCGCTATTCAGCATGCCCAGTGCCTGCGTGGGGACAGTTGTCGTGTACCGAACCGGGCAACTCGAATCGGTGTCGGCCTGATCGTGGTTAATCATAATCGGCACCTGCAACGACCGCTTTACGTGAACGTACACACTGCGGCGGTTGCCCTGGTCAGGGTTCTTGGGGTCGTAGCCGCCGCCGCGAGAGAGCAGCCAGCCGTTGCCGGGGACCGATTGACCGGCCAACACTTCCTGCGGAATCCTCGGATACACGCTCGGGCCGAACGGTTCGAGTTTGAGTTTGCCGGCCACGATCAAGATCGAGTCGCGGACTTCCTCGGCGACTAACCGCCTCATGTTGAATCGCCAGAACAGATTGTTGGCGGGGTCGGCGGCGAGGGCTTTCGGGTTGGCCGTGGAAGACATCTGGTAGGCGTCGGAAAGCATCATCAGGCGGTGGAGCCGCTTCAGGGTCCAGGCTTCGCCGGCGGCGCTCCAGAGCTGACCGGGCGTTGGGTCCACGAATTCACTGGCCAGCCAGTCGAGCAGTTCCGGGTGGGTCGAGGCGTCGCCGAGTTTGCCGAAGTCGCTCGGCGAAGGGACGATGCCGCGGCCGAAGTGGTGCTGCCAGACCCGGTTGACCATCACGCGGGCCGTCATCGGGTTCGATGGGGACGCAATCCAGTTTGCGAGCACAGTGCGGCGACCGCTGGTTTTCGAGCCGCGATTCGGGGCCACAATCTCTGGGTCGGGAAGGCCAAGGACCGTGGGGAAACCTGGCGAAGCCAGTTCCTTCACTTTCGGTGCGTGTGGGTTGCCGCGAGCGAGGACGTAAACTGGCGGCGGCGTCGGGTCACACTGGTTGACCGACAGCGCGAACTGCTGGTTTGGAGACGGCTTCTTTTCCAGGTCCGACCGCTCTCGCTTCAGTCGGTTGTAGGTTCGGCGTTGCTCGTCGGTGAAGACCTTCGGCAACTTGGCGATAACCTGCGGGCGATCGACACCCTCCGCAGCCCTCTGGGCCTCGGCCGGCAGCGTCTTGATGGCCGCGTCTTCCACGGCGACCATTTTCTTCGTCAGGTCCGCGATCTGGGCTTGCCGCTCTTTCAGTTCGCCCTCGTACACCTTGCGAAGATCGGCCGGGGTGATGTCGGTGGAGTTCGTCGATGACATTGTGCCGCGGGTGTCGCTGAACGGACGGATGTCGCGGAAGAAGGCCACAAGTTTGTAATAATCGACCTGTGGGATCGGGTCTTTCTTGTGGTCGTGGCACCGGGCACAGTTCAGCGTCATGGCCAGGAACGTCTGGCCAGTAACGGTCACCAGGTCGTCGTATCCATCGTAGAGGGCCTGTTCACGGTCGGCCGGTTCGTCGTCCCACAGGCCGAGGCGGTAGTAGCCGGTCGCAATCACCGCGTCGGAATTGTCGCCGGGCATTTCGTCGCCGGCAATTTGTTCGCGGATGAACTGGTCGTATCGCTTGTCGGCGTTGAAACTGCGGATGACATAATCGCGGAACCGCCAGGCGTTTGGCTTCGGGCCGTCCCGTTCGTACCCGTTCGTCTCGGCGTACCGAACCACATCAAGCCAGTGCCGGCCCCACTTCTCGCCGTAGTGCGGACTGGCGAGGAGTTCGTCGACGAGTTTGGCGAAGGCTGTCGGCGACTTGTCGTTGACGAATGCACCGACCTGTTCTGGCGTGGGCGGCAGTCCGGTCAGGTCGTAGTACGCACGGCGAACGAGGGCCACGCGATCGGCCGGGCCGTTGGCCGGGATGCCCTTCGCCTCTCGCTTCGCTGTGAGGAAGGCGTCGATCGGGTTCTGGGTGGGCGACTTCACGACCGGCACCGCGGGTCGCTTCACGGGTTGATAGGCCCAATATTTCTTGGCCTCCTCGGTCACGACATTCGGCTTCTCGGCCGGGGCCACTTCGACCAAGCCAATGTCGGCGGCCGACACGGGGAGCTTCTCCTTCACCCACTTCGTCAGGACGGCAATGTCCGCGTCGGGCAACTTGCCACTCTGCGGCATCACATCGCCCCCGTCGGGCCGCTTGTTATTGATGGCGAGCAGCAGCAGACTCTTATCCGCCGCAGCCAGATCCACGGACGGGCCGGTGTCGCCGCCGGTAAGCGTTGCCGCACGGGTGGCGAGGCTGAGGCCGCCTTTGATTTTCTCGCCGGCCCCGTGGCACTTGAAACAGTGCTTCTGGAGCAAGGGCTTCACATCCTTCTCGTAGAAGCCGACCTGCTCGGCCGTGAACTTCGGGGTTGGGTCAGCCGCGGTGAGTGAACCGCACACGAGACCCAGAGCCAAGAGGGGTAACGTTCGGCGTAAGAGTGTTTGCATGAATCGACCCGCAACTGGCCAAAGGGGGCGTGGCGTGAATTAGTCAGGAAGGTTAATTTATTATACCAGATGGTTGACGACGTTCAAGTCTTCGGATTTCAACCCGTGCGAGTTCGTAAGACTTCTTTCCAACTCATCGACAACTCGCTGACGCGGAGGAGGTCGCGGTTCGCGTCTGCGTCATCCTTCAGATGGTAGTACACCCGGTTCGCATGCTCGATTGTCCAGTCCGGGTTTGGGCGGTCTTCGAGTTTGAAGGCCATGCCGGCCGAGATGGTGCCGGCTTGTCGGATGCGCAGGTACCACCCGCTGCGGCCAGAGGTCACGACGAGGGCGGGGAGTTCCTTGATCCGCCAGCGGCGGGCGAGTTTCCAGCACGGCTGCCGTGGTTGCGACACCTCGAACAGACACGGGCCGACGCGGAACAGGTCGCCGATACAGACGGTAGCCTCGGTCAGACCGCGGATCGTGAAGTTTTCGCCGAACGCGCCGAAGGGCAGGGCGGGTTGGTTCAGGCGGACGCGCCAGACGGGGTAATGGTCGGCAGAGTAGGCGAGAACGGCCTTGTCTGGCCCGCCGTGATTTTCGTGGTCCGAGACGCCGTCGCCGATCAATGTGGTCCAACTGACCTCGACCAGCCCAATCACGGGTTCTTTAAAGAACCCTGTGGCCCACGGGCGGTCCATCGGATCGGCCGCGCCCGGCTGCCCGTGCATTTGCGGCAGACCGACTTGAATAGATTCGAGGGTGGTACCCATTCCCGAACTTTATCAGGCGGCCTTGAGGCCGGGAAGGCGCTTCCACCACGACGAGGAGGAGTCCTCGTCGTCGTGGTGGTGGTCGTGCGAATCGTGCTTCGAGCGGGTGGACCTTTTCTTCTCGTGGCCTAACTCTTTCTTGGCGGGTTTCTCGGCCGTTAGTGTCTGCATGAGAATGCCGAGCAGGGTCGCCACGACGACGGCACTATTGACGGCCGCGGAATGCTCGGCGACCCACTTGATCGCGTCGTAACTGCCGGCCGTCTGTGCGAGCGCGAAGGCCGCGTGCCACGACACCAGCACGCCGAGCAGACTCATGAGGACCATCGTCCAGAGGCGGTACAGCAAGACACCAAACAGCCCACCGGCCAGAAACACCGCCCACAACTCTTGCGCCTGCGGGATGACCGACTGCACCATGAGCCAGCAGCCGATGCCGCCGGCCACGAATGACAGGAGCTTCGCTAACTCGATGGCAAGGACGCCCCCTGCGAACGCGAGCAACAGGCCCATCACGAGGATGTGCCCGCCCGCCGCCTTGCCGGAGGTCATGCCGACAATGCCAGCCGCGGCCGTGAAGCCGAAGACCACCCAGAAGCGGTGCCACCGCCAGCCGAAGCCCCAGAGCAGGAATCCGACGAGAAGAAGGAATCCGCCGGCTCCGGCGGACAGGCCTTTCAATTCTGCTATCACGTCAGGGGAAATTAAAGTCATGGTGGCATCCGTGCGTCGGGGGTCGCTACGAGAAGCCCTGAATTTTCAGGTTCTAGTTGAGTTAACCGGACGGGCCGGCATTCGTCAAGCAACTCCGCGGCCCGTTCGGGCGATTCCGTGGGAATACCCACCGGGCTGTCGGCTTCTCCGTCAGACTCCCTGAATTTGCACCAGGACCGACCGCGTGCGCGGCCCGTCGAACTCGCACAGATAGATGCCCTGCCACGTCCCGAAGACGAGCTTGCCCTTCTCCACAATAACGGTCACGCTGCTGCCGAACAGGCTGGCTTTTAGGTGCGAATCGCTGTTTCCCTCGGCGTGCCGGAAACCCGGAACCGACTTCGGGATGTGCTGGCTCAGCCAGAGCAATAG
>JBBQCQ010000322.1:0-5424 GCA_038318835.1 Gemmatales bacterium
TTCAGACGGGCAACTTGCCGTTGCATGAAGTAAGCCTCAAGCCAGTGTCTGCGGAAATTGGCCAAACACACGTCCGGCACGAACAATTTTCCGCGAACAAACAGTCATTAGCGCTCGTAGCCCCCCCAGACACGAGGAATAGCATGAAGTACCTGTGAAGTTCGCATGATGTGTTAAACTGCTGTGGAATCATCACTTGCGAGACGGGATTCGGCCGAAAAAGTCGGACGAGCCGAATAAAAACTGAGAGTCCCGGCTCAGTCGCCCGGTTTCGAACTCTGCGGTAAGACGTGAACCGGGGCAGCCGGGGGCGGTGTTTGAACGAACGCCCGCTGCTGTTGGTACTGATCGATCCGGTTGCGAATGGCCGCCCTTCGGGGGGGCGGCAGACCAGGAAGTTGTTCCGCCCGTTTCGCCACGGCCACGGCCGCTTCGAACTGCCCGTCAGCGGCGAGGGCAGCGGCGAGGGCGTCGAGCGGATCGACCTGCCGTTCGCCGGTCGCACGGGCGGCGATTTCCGCGAGGCGAACGGCCTCGGGCGGGTCGCGGAGTTCGGGCTTCGGGTTCGTGGACAGTTCCCACGCCGTCACAGTGTAGGCGGCGGGCAAACCGGGGGCGACGAGCCGTGCCCGCCGGTACGCCGCTTCGGCTTGCAGGCCGTGGCCGCTGCGGTCCAGGGCGTGCGCGAGGCCGTACAGGGTTTGCGGAAGCACGGGCGACCGGGCCAGCCCGCGACGGAAGACCGCGACCGCTTCTTCGGCCTTTCCTACCCGCACGAGCGTCGCCCCCCAGTTGTTGTAAGCCATCACTGCGTCCGGGGCGATTTCCACGGCCTGCCGGAACTCGTTCACCGCGCTCGCGGGTTCGCCCAACCGCCGGAGGACGAGGCCGAAGTTGTTGTGCGCGAGGGACGACTGCGGGTTGACGCGAACGGCCGTACGCAGGGCGTCGGCCGCGTCCGCCCACCGGCCCAGGGCGATCAGTGGTCGGCCCGTGTTGATGTACACGTCGGCCCCGTCCGGGTAGGCGTCCGCCGCCAGTCTGTACTGTTTCAACGCCCCCTCGAAGTCCCCGCCCTCGCACAGCAGGTTACCCAGGTTGAAGTGCAGCTTGTAGGGGGAGATTTCGCCCTCGAAGAGCGCCTTGTCTTCCTTCGACCACGGCTCGACAAGGGCCTTCTCCAGGTACTCTTGGGCTTCGTCCGGGCGGTGGGATTCGAGCAGCAGTTGCGCGAGAAACGCGGACGTTCCCGGCGACGGCTGGAGACGGGCCGATTCCAGGAAGTGGGCGATCGCCTCTTCGGTCCGGTGTTCGGAGGCGAGCTGAATCGCCAGGTTGTGCTGAGCACGCCGGTTCCCCGGTCGCGTGGCGACCGTGGCCCGCCAGACGGACTCGACGCTGGCGTAGTCGCCGCACCGGGCGAACGTCATGGCGGCGCACCCGACGGCCACGACGACCGCGATCACCGAAAATGTCAAGCGGGGGTTGCCCATGAACCGGCGGGTCAGGGCCAGCAGGCCGGTCGCCGCGAGCGTGACGACGGCGGCCAGCGGGGTGTACGTGCGGTGTTCGAACGCCACGTCGTCGATCGGCATGACGCTGGACGTGGGCGCGAGGGCGAGAAAGAACGCGGCCATCAGGAAGCCGACCGGCGGTACCCGCCACAGGCACATGGCGGTTGCGGCCAGGAGGAGCCAGACGGCGACGACTGCCGGGGCCACGTCCCCGAAGGCGTTCGCCACCGGCCAGTCGTTGTAATCGGCGCAGAGCGGGTACGGTAACGCGGCCAGCCGGAGGTAGTGCAGGATCACCTCGGACTCCGTCAGCGCGTACCGCCACGGGGTCAAGCCGTCGGAAGCGAAACCGGCCGTTACGGTGTGCCCGGTCGCTGCCGGGCCGATGGCGGCGTTCCCCTGGATGGCGTACAAGATCGAGAACGTGAGGAGGAAACTCGTCGCGAACAGGGGCAGGTGAACCGCCCACCGGCGGGCCACGCCGCCCCACGTCGGGGACAGGAAGACGCGGTCGAACAGCAGGGCCAAGACGGGGGTAACGACCGCGTCCTGCTTGCTGCCCATCGCCGCCGCACACGCGGCGACGGCGGCGGCGTACCACGGCCACCGGCGGCCCGCGGTCGTGGCCTCGCGGAGCAAGGCGTAGAGCGTCAGGAACTCGAACAACCCAGCGAGGACTTGCGCCCGCTGGATGACGTAGGCGACGGCCTGCGTGTTCAGCGGGTGGACGGCCCAGACCAGGGCCGCGGCGAAGGCCAAACGGTCCGCGTCCGGCTCGGCCCACGCCCGCAACGCCGGCAGCCGCAGCGTGCCCCGGATCAGGGCGAACAGGACCAGTGCCGCGGCCGCATGCGCCGCCACGTTGAAGGCGTGGTACCCCCACGTCCGCAAGCCGTCGGCGGCGTAGTTCAGGGCCAGCGTCAGTTCGGTGACGGGGCGAAGAACTCGCGGCAGCGAGCGAACCGTTTCCCCCAAATCGCGGATGCCGAGGTTGTCCCGGACGGACTTGATGTCGTCGAAGACGAACGCGCCGGACAGCCCGTTCGAGTACGCCACGACGACCGCCGCCACGATGGCCGCGCGGTACGCCCAAGTGGGTGCGATGGTCATGGGTCCGTGCCCCGGCCGTTGCCGGCTTCCAACTCGCGCACCCGCTGCTCCAAGATGGCCAGGTGTTGCAGAAGCGTGACCTGCCGGCGGTTCAATTTGGCGTACGCCACCGTCACGCCGAACGAGAAGACGTACCCGATGCCGAGCGACACGAACAGCACGGCCGACGAGTAACTGAGGTGGCTCGCCTCGGCCGCACGGGTGACGAGTTCCGGGAACAGACCGCACACCAGCAGGACCGTGGCAACAACCATCCAGCCGAGGGCGTGCCGTTCCGTCAGGTGCCGCTGGCGGACCCAATAGAGCGTGAGGGCGAACGCCGCAAATCCCCCCAAGAGCATCAGCCGTTCGGCAGTCATCACTGCCCCTCCGCGCGGAGGCGGTCGATCAGAATGGCCAGCGACACCTTGAGCATGTAAAAGGCGGACCGCCACGACCGGATGGAACTGACGCCGGTCGCCCGCGACCGCATCCGCACGGCCACTTCGCCGACGGCCAGCCGGTTCCGCAGGCACCAGTGCAGCGACTCCGGCTCCGGGTAGTCTTCCGGGTAGTGGCGGGCGAACCGCCGCCACGCGGCCGGGCCGGCGCACCGCAACCCGCTGGTCGGGTCGGTCAGCCGCACGCCGGTGAGCAGGCCGATGAGCCGCACGAATACGCCGATGCCCACGCGCCGCAGGCAGGTCGAGCGGTCGCCGCCGGTGCAGTCGAGGAACCGCGAGCCGATGCACAGGTCCAGGTTTCGGCGGCGGCACTCTTCGACCAACCGCGGGATGAACGCCGGGTCGTGTTGGCCGTCGCCGTCGCACTGGATGACGTACTCGTACCGCCCGGCGTGCAGGGCGTACAGATAGCCCGTCTGCACGGCCACGCCGATGCCGCCGTTCGTCGGCAGGTGGACGACCCGCACCGGCCGTCGGCTCGCCGTCGCCGCCCGTTCCGCTTCCGCCCCCGTGCGGTCGCTGGACCCGTCGTTGACGACCAGAACCTCGTACCCGTCGGGCAGCGACTGAAGGCCGGCGATGGTCGCGGCAATCGCGGCTTCCTCGTTGTACGCCGGCACGAGGACCAAGTTTACGGCCGCTCGCGGCGGCCGCGGCACGACCGTTGCGCGAGGTTCAACGGCGATGACGTCCGGTGCGATCATGGCCCTACCGACGGTGGCGAGGCGGTGCGGCTCGATAGATGTTGTTACAGATCGCCCGGCCGGTCGCGGTGAAGACCTCGCAGAGTTCTCGTGAAGAATTCGCGAACGCGAAGCCCGCCCCCGGCCTTCCGCGAACTTCACCGATTCTTCTCCGGCCTTGGCCGTCGCCGTCGGTAGTCTGATTCGTGTGAACGTGCCCCCACCCCACGAATCGCCGAACCTGTCGGAGACGGTCATCGACCCGCCTGGCCGGTGGCGGTGGCTGCCGCTGGCGGAACTGTGGGCGTACCGCGACCTGGGCCGCGTGCTCGCCTGGCGGGACGTGCAGGTGCGGTACAAGCAGACCGTCCTCGGGGCGGCGTGGGCGGTGTTCCAACCCCTGGTGCTGATGGGGTTGTTCGCCCTGTACTTCGGCCGCGTCGCGAGCGTGCCGACCGGCGGCGTGCCGTACCCGCTGTTCGCCTACGCCGGCCTGCTGCCGTGGTTCCTGTTCGCCACCGCGGTGTCGGCGGCGGGGAACAGCGTGGTCGATTCCGAGCGGTTGGTCAGCAAGGTCTACGTCCCCCGGCTGCTTATCCCGCTGGGGGCGGCCGGCGTCGCCGTCATCGACTTCGCGATCGCGTCCGGCGTGCTGATCGTGCTGATGGCGGCTTACGGCTGGTCGCCGGCCGCGAGCCTGGTGCTGGTCCCGGTGGCGGTCGGGGCCATCGCCCTGACCGCGATCGGCGTCGGGAGCTTTCTGGCCGCGGTGAACGTGAAGTACCGCGACTTTCGGCACGCCCTGCCGTTCCTGATTCAGGCGTGGATGTTCGCAACGCCCACGGTTTACTTGAACCTCGACGCGGCGGGGGCCGACGTGCCGGGGTGGTTGCGGACGGCGGCCGACCTCAACCCGCTGACCGGGCAGATTGCCTTCGCGCGGGCCGCCGTGCTCGGCCAGCCCCTGCCGTGGGCCGACTTCGCCGTGGGAGGGGCCGTCGGGGTCGTGCTGTTCGCCCTCGGCACCATCTACTTCGGGCGGATGGAAGACGAGTTCGCCGACGCCATCTGACGGCCGGGAGACAGTGTCGAATGGGTGCAGCCGTCGTCGTCGAGAGCGTGTCCAAGCGGTACCGGATTACCCGATCCGCCGAGGCCGTGCAGTACCGGACGCTCCGCGACGAACTGGTCCGGCTGGCCAAATGGCCGGCGCGCCGCCTCCGCGGTCGGGCCGATGCCGTCGAAGACTTCTGGGCCTTGCGGGACGTATCGTTCGAGGTGCCGCAGGGCGAGGTGGTTGGCATCATCGGCCGCAACGGGGCCGGCAAGAGTACGTTGTTGAAGATTCTCAGCCGGATCACCAAGCCGACGGCCGGCCGCGTGCGGCTCCGCGGGCGGGTGGGCAGCCTGCTGGAAGTGGGCACCGGCTTCCACCCGGAGCTAACCGGCCGCGAGAACATTTACCTGTGCGGGGCCGTCCTCGGGATGAAGCGACCCGAGATCCGCCGGAAGTTCGACGAGATCGTGGCGTTCGCGGAGGTGGAGAAGTTTCTGGACACGCCGGTGAAGCGGTACTCGTCGGGGATGTTCATGCGGCTGGCGTTCGCGGTGATGGCCCACCTGGAGCCGGAAATCCTTCTCGTGGACGAGGTGCTGGCGGTCGGCGACGCGGCG
>JBBQCQ010000323.1:0-5408 GCA_038318835.1 Gemmatales bacterium
CCAAACACCACCCACCAATCACTAACACTAATGACGA
Source organism: Gemmatales bacterium (assembly GCA_038318835.1). Taxonomy (GTDB): domain Bacteria; phylum Planctomycetota; class Planctomycetia; order Gemmatales; family Gemmataceae; genus Limnoglobus. The sequence continues at coordinate 38 of JBBQCQ010000323.1, forward strand.
ATCGAAACGGCTCATGACGAGGAGCATCCGTGGGACTGCTAGGCGGCATTCTACATCGCGTGATCTTCTGGGAACTCGTGAAGGTGTTCGCGCTCACGCTGACCGGCCTGACCGGGCTGTTCCTCATCGGCCTCGTCATTCAGCAAGCCAACCAACTCGGGCTGTCGATGTTCCAGACGCTGCAAGCGATTCCGCTGCTGATCCCGTACACGCTGCCGTACACGATCCCGGCGACGACGCTGTTCGCATCGTGCGTGGTCTACGGCCGCATCGCCCACGACAACGAGGCCGTGGCCATGAAGGCCGCCGGCGTCAACCTGCACACGATCCTGCGGCCGGCCATCATCCTCGGCCTGCTCGCGTCGGCCGCGACGTTCGCCCTGGCACACACGGTCATCCCGCACACGCAGACCGCCCTGCAAGAGCAACTGCTCAGGAACCCGGAAGAGTTGCTGTACAACTTGCTCAAGCGGGATCGCACCTTCAAGGCGGCCAACTTCCCTTACGTCATCCATGTCCGCGATGTGGTCGGCCAACGGCTCATGGACGTGGTCGTGAAGCGGAAGACGATGGCGAAGGACGCCAACGGCAAGGACGTTCCCACTGGCGATTACGATTTCGTCCTGCGTGCCCGCGAGGCGAAACTGCGGGTCGTGTTGCCCGACGCCGAACACCCGAACGAGCAACCGATGCTGTTCATCGACCCCGACCGCTGGTCGGGTGGCGACGGCAAGACGATCATCAACACCGACGCCAACCGGCCGATCGGCGTGCCGCTGCCGGAGACCTTTTCGCAGAAGGAAGTGAAGAACCGGCCGATGAACCTGATCTGGGACGAGCTCCCGCCGAAAGCCGACGAGTACCGCGAGACGATTGCGAAACTGCAAGTGGATCAGGCGGAAGGATTCCTGGCGGCCGATGCGGCGGCCGACGTGAACCTTCGCAACCAACTGCGGAAGGACGCGAGTGGCCTGACGTATCTCATCAAGGATCAGTTCCGCCTGCTGCGGAACACCGAGAATGAATACTACATGCGGCCGGCCCTGTCGTTGGGCTGCCTGGTGTTCGCGATCATCGGCTGCCCCGTCGGCATCCGCGCCAACCGGGCCGACTACCTGAGTTCGTTCGTGACCTGCTTCCTGCCCACGGTGGCGGTGTACTATCCGCTGCTGCTGGCCGGCTCGAACATGGGCCGCGACGGCAGGGTGCCGCTGCCCATCGGCGTCTTCGCCGCCGACGCGATCCTCTCCGCGATCGCCGTCGTGCTGGTCCTGAAGCTGATCCGGCGGTAACTCCGTTTTGCATTTTGCGTTATTCGTTTTGGGTTGTTGGGGATGACCTCGATCAATCCAAAATGACAAACAAAAAATGCAAAACGGCACGGCGCAGTATCCCTAATGGGGGAGGCTCCGCATGTCCGATTCCGTCACGCAGCAGTTCATCGACTTGGCCGAGACAACCGGCGGCTTCATTCACGACATGAAGAACCACCTCGGCACCGTGCTGCTCAACCTGCAACTGCTCGGCGAAGACTTCGAGGCACCCGAAACCCAGCGCGAACGGCGGGCGCTCGAACGCATCCAACTGATGACCTCGGAGTGTCAGCGGCTCGTCGATCTGTCGAACGACTTTCTGCGGTTCGCCCGCATCGAGGACTTGCACTGCGAGCCGACACGGCTGGAAGAAGTCGTCGGCCGCATGGTGGACTTCCTCGCGCCGACGGCCCGTTTGCAGAGCATCACGGTCGATTGGTACCCCGCGGCCGACCTGCCGCGGGTGGCCCTCGATCGTGAGATGTTCGAGAAGATGCTGCTGAACCTGATGCTGAACGCGGAAGACGCGATGCCACACGGCGGCACGCTGACCCTGCAAGCTCGTGCGGCCGGCGACTGCGTGGAACTCGACGTGATCGACACCGGCGTCGGCATGTCGCCGGAAGTGCAGGCGAAGCTGTTCCGACCGTTCCAGACGACGAAAGCCGACGGCCACGGACTCGGTCTGGCGACCGCCCGCAAGATCGTCGTCGCCCACGGTGGCAGCATGACCGTGCAAAGCGAAGTCGGCCGCGGCACGAAGTTCACGCTACGTCTGCCGACGTGTCATTAGTTATTGGTGATTCGTGATTAGAACTATCGCCCGAAGGAAGGCCCTTCCTCGTCGGGAAAGCTCCAATCACGAATCACCAATCACTAATGATGGATCAGAATTCGATCATCTCCCACGCGGTTGGCACCACGAACAATTTGCCGTCGCCGATGCGGCCGGTACGGGCGGCCTTCGCGACGGCGTCCACGATCGCTCGTCGGTCAGCGTCGGGAATCCAGGCGGTGATCTCCACTTTCGGCAGGTACGCGGTGTTGTATTCGCTGCCGCGGTAGCGGTTGAGGTAGCCCTTCTGCCGGCCGTAGCCCTTCGCTTCGCGGACCACGCACGCGGCCACGCCGAACTCGGCCAGCACGGCCAGCACCGCTTCCGCCCGGAACGGCTTCACCACGATGATGAGTTGCTGCACGCGATCAACTCCCACTCGATGCGCTCGCGGCCGAGCCGCCGAACCCGCCCCGCGTCACCGACCCGCTGCTGCTCGAACTGCCGCCCGACGACTTCGCCGGGGGCGAAGTGCTGTTCGGCTTCGACCCGCCGAAGTACGTCGAGCCGGTGCCCGTCGGCCCCGAGCGGTACGTCGGGCCGTAACTCGGCGTACCGCGGGTGGAGAAGATATACGGGAACCAGCCGCCCGTGCGGTGGTAGTGCGACGAACTCGACGCGTACGCGGTCCCAGTCGGCGGGACCGCGTTGCCGGCCGCGTCGAAGGCGATCGGCTTGCCGCTCGCGTCGTAGGGCGGCTGGACCGGCGTGCGGCGGCCGTCGGCGTCGGTCGTCCACTCCTTCGCGATGGCGTTGCCGGCCGCGTCGTGCCACGGCGGGTCGTAGGGCGTCGTCGCCCCCGGCGGGTCGTTGCGGCCGCACCCGCTGCACAGGCACGCGCAGAAGGCGAACATGCCGCCGCCCAGGAGGAGCAGGTTGATGGTTCGGCTCTTGCGCATGTCACCCGCCGATGGCCCGCGTGATAATCAGGGCGATGCCCAGCAAGAGCGCGCCGACGACGATGCCGACGGCCACGTTCTTCTCGGCCAGTTCCTTCTCCAGGTCGACCCGCGGCGTGATGAGTTCAAAGATTTTGAACCCGACGGCGAGCAGGACGATGCCCAACAGACCGAACGCGGCCGCGGCGAGCAGCGACGACTCGAACGACTTCGCGAACCACGGTTCATCGGCGAACAGCATGACGGCACTCCGGCGGAAGGGGTTCGCCAAGAGTACCGGAGATCGGCCCGCCGATCAACCGCGGACTCAGTCCAGGTAGTCGGTCGGGTTGCGACTGCCCGAGGGACTGTGCGACAGGTTGTCGCCGCGGACGGCGTCGGCGTTCCGGTCCTTCGGCCGCAGCAATCGGGTGAGTACGCCAATCCCACCCAGAAGGACGACCGCGAAGGCGAGAAGCCCCCAATATTCGTTCATGGTCCGGTTCCTCGTACCGCATTCACCGGGTGATTCGTTCGCCGCCCGGCCGGCTTTGCGGGATTCCGGCCGAGAACCTTCCCGGCCGCCGCCCGTCCGTTGATTGACGGCACTCGCCTCTTACCGTAGGCCAACCGGACGGATTTCATTCTCAGGTGATCGCAATGCCGAGCTACAACCCCGCCGACATCGAGCCGCGCTGGCAGCAGTACTGGGAGGCGAACAAGACCTTCCGTACCGACGACGACGGCGGCGGGCGGCCGAAGTACTACATCCTCGACATGTTCCCGTACCCGAGCGGCAGCGGCCTGCACGTCGGCCACCCGGAGGGGTACACGGCCACCGACATCCTCGCACGCTTCAAGCGGATGAACGGCTTCCACGTCCTGCACCCGATGGGCTGGGACGCCTTCGGCCTGCCGGCCGAGCAGCATGCCGTGCAGACCGGCGAACACCCCAGCACGAACACGAAGAACAACATCGACAACTTCCGTCGGCAGATCAAGAGCCTCGGCTTCAGCTACGACTGGGACCGCGAAGTCGACACGACCGACCCGGCGTACTTCCGCTGGACACAGTGGATCTTCCTGACGATCTACGAGACGTGGTACGACCCGATCCAGAAGAAGGGCCGGCCGATCAGCGAACTACCGATCCCGCCGGCGGTGCAGGTGGAGGGGCCGGACGCGGTCCGCAAGTTTCAGGAGCCGTACCGCCTGGCTTACCGGTCCGAGGGACTCGTGAACTGGTGCCCTGGACTGGGCACGGTGCTGGCCAACGAAGAAGTGATCGACGGCAAGAGCGAGCGCGGCAGTCACCCCGTCGTCCGCCAACCGCTGACGCAATGGTTCATGCGCATCACGGCGTATGCCGACCGCCTGCTGAGCGACCTGGACCCGCTCGACTGGAGCGAGAGCATCAAGCAGATGCAGCGGAACTGGATCGGCAAGAGCGAAGGGGCGGAGGTGGAATTTGAAGTGATGCCCGGAGGGTACCTCATCACCGTGTACACCACGCGGCCCGATACGCTGTTCGGGGCGACCTACATGGTGCTGTCGCCGGAACATCGACTGGTCGAATTCCTCACGACGCCGGAACAACGCGATGCGGTGAAGGCGTACCAGGAAGCCGCTTCGCGGAAGTCCGACTTCGACCGCACGGAACTGGCGAAGAAGAAGACTGGCGTCTTCACCGGCGCGTTCGCCGTCAATCCGGTGAACGGCGAGAAGATTCCCGTCTGGATCGCCGACTATGTGCTGACGAGCTACGGCACCGGCGCGATCATGGCCGTGCCGGGGCATGACGAGCGGGACTTCGAGTTCGCGAAGCTGTTCGAGTTGCCCATCGTCACGGTGGTGACTCCGAACGCGAAATGGCTGAAGGAAACAAGCAGCACGATCGACGAATTGAAGGAGGCGTACACCGACGATGGGGTCGCGATGAACTCCGGCGACCTGAACGGCCTCGACACCGCGACCGCCAAAGCGAAGATCATCGCGTGGCTCGAAGAACGAAAGCTCGGCACGCGGAAGGTCAACTACAAGCTCCGCGACTGGCTGTTCAGCCGGCAGCGGTACTGGGGCGAGCCGTTCCCGGTGCTGCACGGGGCCGACGACACGGTCATCCCGCTGCCGGTGAGCGACCTGCCGCTGACGCTGCCGGCGATGACCGACTACAAGCCGACCGGCAGCCCCGACGGCCCGCTGGCGAAGGCGACCGACTGGCTGACTGTCACGCTCGACGGCAAAACGTACCGTCGCGAGACGAACACGATGCCGCAGTGGGCCGGGTCGTGCTGGTACTTCCTGCGGTTCATCGACCCGAAGAACCCGCACGCCTTCGCCGACCC